>VFZK01000274.1 GCA_016871215.1 Acidimicrobiia bacterium
GTACGTATGCACCTTCCCATCTTTCCGCCGCCGCATCTTCCGCAAAAACATCCGCTCCGGCTCTCCCTGTCCACTGGCTCTACAAGCTCATTCTCAGCCAGCTCCACAGAGAAAAAAAGAGGGTAGGTTTTCACTACACACCCTTCTGGATAATCACTCGTTGAAAACTTAACCCTTCTGCTTCCCTTGTCCCTCAGCTTTGCTCAAAATAGTTTTTTTCTGGGGAACTTGGGCTAGGATCGCTCCGCATTCCAAGGGAAGTTTGGAAGACCTCATGAAGATTTCGAGCCGATGTCAGTACAGCCAGATTCTGGTGCTGAGCCTTGCGTTCTGCCTCGCCTGTAGTTCCGTGATGTTGGCTCAAAAGAAGACGGGACGGATTCTTTCGGGCATCGTTACGACTCATCGGAACGAGGTCGTCGAGGGCGTTTCCCTCAAGATCCTGTCTTCTTCGGAACAGCGAATCGTCACGAGTGGTGCAGACGGGAATTTTCGGGCTGAGATCCCTGAAGAACCGATTACGGTTGAAATCGGCGGCAAGTATGTTGTGCCCCAGCAGTGGCGCTTTGGTCCAGGTGCTCGGACGGAGGACTTGAGGGTGGTCGTGGAGTTTGCGATCCCACCCCTGCATGAAAGCCTGGTCATTTCCGCACAGGTCCTGGAGCCTTCGATTGACCGGCGAGACGATGTCGTTTTTCGCAATACCCTATTTTCAAGAGACGATCAGGTCTTTCACACGCTCGATGCTGGCCTGAGCCTCGGCCAGCACGAGGGCGGGGGCAAGTCGCTGGAAGTGCGGCGATTTGGTTTCAACATGGATCACGGAGGGGTCAACGGCGGACTGAAGGTTCTCGTGGACAACGTGCAGCAGAATCAGGCGACGCAAGGACACGGGCAAGGGTATCTGGGGCAGCTCAAGTCTCTGACCCCGGAACTAGTCCAAGAGGTGAACATCATCAACGGCCCCTTCAGCCCGGAATATGGCGACTTCTCGGGGCTCGGCGTCGTGCACATCCAGCTGAAGGAGTCGCTCACCGACCGATACATGGCCCGCATCCAGGCAGGTTCTTTCAACACACGCCGGACCTTTCTGGGCTTCAGTCCTACGGTTACCAATGGCAGTGCGCTGCTGGCTTACGAAGGGTCGCGCAGTGACGGCCCGTTCCTCAATCCGCTGCGGTACAAACGAGACAATCTAACGGGCAACTACAGTTGGAGAATACGTGATGGAGAGACGCTGGGCTTCAAGTTGAACGCCGGGCGGAACGATTTCTATTCGTCCGGCCAGATCCCGCTGGATGAAGTGGCTGCTGGGCAACTCGATCGATTCGGCTTCCTGGATCCGGATAACGGTGGACGGGTCCGAAGTGCCACGCTGGCGGCCTACTATCGCAAAGAATGGGAGTCGGGAGGCATCTTCAAGCTCGATGGCTTCGTGTCTCGCTCGTTGTTCGACCACTACATCAACTTCACTTTCTTTTTGAATGACGAACTTAACGGCGACGAGATCCTGCAGCATGACTCGCGCTTAATGGAAGGTGTGAACACCCAGTTCTTGCATCCCTACAAGCTATGGGGCCAACGCGCGCTGTTCTTGGCCGGAGCGAACTTCCACGACAATCAGATCAACGTCGGCCTCTCGCGAGCGATGGGCCGAAGCCCGTTCGAGTTGATGACGAAAGCCAATGCGCACGTGACGAATGGAGCCAGCTATGTGCAGAACGGCGTTGACCTCCTCAACGGAAAGCTGCATCTGGACGGCGGTCTTCGTGTCGATTATTTCAGGTTCAACTTGGCGGACCGGGTCGATCCCACGCTTAGCGGCGCTCGCGGCTCGGGACGCTTGCAGCCCAAAGCGAATCTGGCCTTCACACCTGCGCACAGCCTTCCTGTTACTTTTCATTTCAACTACGGCAGGGGAATCGCCAGCCAGGACGCTCGCGGCGTGGTTCAGCGGCCGGAATCGCCGCGCGTTTCCACGACAGACTTTTATCAGGCCGGAGTCTCGCTGAACCTCAGCCGGTTTTCCTTGAGCAGCGATCTGTTCTCGATCGACCGCTCGAACGAACAGGTCTACATCCCCGATGATGGCAGCTACGAGTTCAGAGGCCCCAGCCGCGCTTACGGCTTTGAAGTGAAAGCTTCGATCCAAGCGACTCACCATATCTCTTTCAACGGGGGTTTAACCCGGGTGATGAACGCCTACTACCGAGGTACGTTTCCTCGAATCTATGTCGATAGTGCACCTCATGCCGTTGCCAACGCGGCTTTGTCTTTGGCTGGCTGGCGCGGGTTTTCCGGGTCACTGCGGTTTCGATATATCAATAGCTATCGGTTGGACGGGGAAGACCCGAATATTCGGGCTTCCGGGCTCACCGTGCTCGATTTCAACATGGTCAAGCCGATTCGCCGCTGGGTGGATTTCAACTTTTCGGTGGATAACCTGACGAACAAAGTGTATTACGAGACCCAGAATTACTACCTATCCAGAAACCGGCCTGGAGCCGCGGCGGTGAGTCGCATTCACGGTACTCCCGGCTATCCCATCGGCGTAAACGTGGGTTTAACCTTCCACTTCTCCTCCAAGTAACAAGAGGCATGGGATCTTACTCAAAGGCTTCTTAAGGGCATCGAGACGGAACCCGGAACGGCAACAACTTCTGGCCAGGTCTGGCAAGGTTGTATGCGGCTTGTGAAGGATCTCGCCTGGAATAGGTTGTCCGGAGGGTTTGGTCTTTCCTGGCCAAACTAAAGCATCTCCAATGTCTGCGGGCCCTTCGGTGGGGGAAAGAGCTGGTCCAATTCCGCAAGCTGAGTTGGAGTCAGGCGAACTTCCAGAGCAGCCAAATTCTCGCGCAGGCGCTCGCGGTGGCTGGTCTTCGGGATCACGATGACACCGTCCTGGGCAAGCAGCCAGGCCAGCGCAGCCTTGGCTGCCGTCAGACCGTGACGCTTTGCGAAATCAGCCAGCTTTCGGTTGCGGAGGAGCCGGCCCTGTTCGATCGGTGAGTAGGCCATCACAGGAACATGCCAGGCGCGCAGCTGCGGCAGTAAGTCCCACTCGATGCATCGCCTGCCGAGGTTGTAGAGCAGCTGGTTCGACGCAACAGCAGCACCTCCCGGAGCGGTCCATAGCTCCTGCATGTCGCTGAGGTCCAAGTTACTCACGCCGTAGTGCCGAATCTTCCCAGAGCTCTGCAGCGCCGTGAACGCATCGAGCGTTTCGGCAAGCGGCACACGACCTCGCCAGTGCAGCAGATAGAGGTCAATCCGGTCGGTCTTGAGACGGGAAAGGCTCCGCTCGCAAGCGACGATCGCGCCACGGCGGGAGGCGTTGTGCGGATAGACCTTGCTCACCACAAACACTTGGTCGCGCCTGCCGGCAATCGCTTCGCCGATGAGCTCTTCTGCGAGGCCCTCTCCGTACATCTCGGCGGTGTCGATCAAGGTTGCGCCGAGGTCGAGACCCAGCCGGAGGGTCGCGAGTTCTTCTGCCCGCGCTGCTCTGTTCTCTCCCATCATCCAGGTCCCCAAACCGAAAGCGGGCACCCGCTCATGCGATGGAAGCTCGACGGTCTTCATTCTGGCTCCTTCTGCCGCAGCTGTTCTCTTGAGTTGCTCCATTCCCCATCATCTTCTGGAATGCCGCCAAGGGCTGGGGTGGAGCACGAAAAACACTCTCGAAAGCGACGACTTTACGCTTGATATCGGTGGTTTCCTAGGCTAATTTTGAGGGACTTGTGTCACCTATTGCGCTTCTGCCATCGGCGTCTCGGTGCAAGGCCGGATCTCCTGCGCTTAGGGCACGTGCCGTTGCGGGCGCCGACAATGCGGCAAAGGAGTCTTTCTAACAAATGGTACACCGTGTGGTCATTACCTCGTTGTCTCTGTTGATGCCAGCCACTATCCTTCTGGCACAGACAACGCCGTCTGCGAAAGAAACCAGGGTAGATTTCGTCAAGGAGATTCAGCCGCTTTTCGTGCAGTCTTGCTATGCCTGCCACGGTGAGAAGCTCCAGATGGGAGGGCTTCGGCTTGACTCGAAGAAGCTCGCCTTCGGAGGTGGCCAGTCAGGAAGCGTGATCCGTCCGGGCAATGCCGCGGAGAGTTCGTTGTACCAACGCATCGCCGGGATTGGAGACCAGGCCCGCATGCCGATGGGTAAGGATCCTTTGCCCGCCGAACAGGTTCAGACCGTGCGTCGGTGGATCGATCAGGGCGCCGATTGGCCCGAAGGCGTGGGCGTCGTCTCGGCGGAAATCAAAAAGCATTGGGCCTTTGTTCCACCCAAACGGCCTGAACTGCCCAGGGTCAGGAACGTCAGGTGGGTGGCCAACCCGATCGACTGGTTCGTGCTGGCACGCCTGGACAAGGAAGGACTGGCTCCCTCGCCAGAGGCGGACCGTATCACTTTGCTGCGGCGGCTCAGCCTGGATCTCATTGGACTGCCTCCGACTCCCGAAGAGGTCGATCACTTCCTGAAGGACGCTAGCAGATCGGCATATTCGAAGCAGGTGGAACGGTTGCTGGCTTCGCGCCACTACGGCGAGCGCTGGGGGCGGCATTGGCTCGACGCCGCGCGCTATGCGGATTCGGATGGATACGAGAAGGACAAGCAGCGCTGGGTTTGGTTTTACCGCGATTGGGTGATCAACGCTCTCAATCGCGATTTGCCGTACGACCAGTTCATCATCGAGCAATTGGCCGGAGATCGCTTGCCTAATGCGACCCAGGATCAGAGAGTTGCAACCGGGTTCCTTCGCAACTCGATGATCAACGAAGAGGGCGGTGTCGACCCGGAACAGTTCCGGATGGAGGCGATGTTCGACCGGATGGATGCCATCGGGAAGAGCGTACTGGGTATCACCATTCAATGCGCTCAATGCCACAATCACAAATACGATCCACTGACGGAGGAAGAGTACTACCGCATGTTCGCGTTTCTGAACAACTCCCACGAAGCCAACATGACGGTCTATACCCCTGAAGAGCAGATGCGGCGAGCAGATCTGTTTCGCCAGATCGGCGAAATTGAGGCAGATCTTCAACACCGGACTCCCGACTGGCGGGAACGGATGGCACAGTGGGAGGCTGAAGTGACGTCCAATCAGCCTGAGTGGATCGTGGTGAAGCCAGAAGTCGAAGACATCTCTACGGGAGGGCAGAAGTACTTGCCCCTGAAAGACGGCTCGTTTCTGGCGTCTGGTTACGCCCCGACGAAGCACCGCGTGAAGATGACGATCAAAACGGATCTACCGGCCGTCACCGCTTTCCGCCTCGAGTTGCTCAACGATCCGAACTTGCCTTTAGGGGGGCCTGGACGATCGCTAAAGGGGACGGCCGCGTTGACCGAGTTCGAAGTTGAGGCGGCTCCGGCCAATGCGCCGACGAAGGTGCTTCCCATCAAGATTGGGAAGGCATCAGCGGATATTACCCTGCCTGAGAAACCACTCGAAGCCATTTTCGACGACAAGACGAATCGGGCTCGCGTTACCGGACCAATCGAGTATGTGATCGATGGGAAGGAAGAAACGGCCTGGGGAACCGACGCGGGACCTGGCCGCCGCAATCAACCTCGGAGAGCTGTCTTTGTGGTAGAAAAACCGATCGGGAATCCGGGCGGGAGCCTGATCACAGTTTACCTAAGCCAGAAACATGGCGGCTGGAACAGCGACGATAACCAAAGTCACAACCTGGGCCGTTTTCGCTTGTCGATCACTCAGACGCCAGACGCGGCGGCAGATCCACTACCTCAGCACGTGCGCCAGATATTGGCTGTTCCAGTAGCACAGCGTTCGCCAGCTCAGATGAATGCTGTTTTCGGCTTCTGGCGCACAACAGTTCCGGAATTTCGTGAGGCCAACGCCAGCATCGAACAGCTTTGGCAAAAGCATCCACAGGGCTTCTCGCAGCTGGCTCTACAAATGCGAGAGGATGCGCGCGAGACCCATGTGTTGACTCGAGGCGACTTTCTCAAGCCTGGCAAAACGGTCACTCCAGGCGTTCCTGCTTTTCTGCATCCAATGCCCGCCACGGCGCCACCTGACCGCCTCTCGTTCGCCCAGTGGCTGGTGGACCGAAACTCTCCTACGACGGCTCGTTCGCTGGTGAACCGAATCTGGCAGACGTACTTCGGAGTCGGCTTGGTCAGCACCAGCGAAGACTTGGGCAGGCAGAGCGAGCCTCCATCGCATCCCGAACTATTAGACTGGCTGGCAGTGGAGTTCATGGACCACGGCTGGAGTCTCAAGGCGATGCATCGTTTGGTCGTCAATTCGGCAACGTATCGCCAGTCGTCGGGCGTTTCTCCGGCGTTGTTTGCTCGCGATCCCTACAATCGATTGCTTGCCCGGGGGCCTCGTTTTAGGGTGGAAGCAGAAGTCGTGCGCGATATCGCGTTGGCAGCGAGCGGTCTGATGAATCCTAAGATAGGCGGTCCTAGCGTTTATCCGCCAGCACCGGATTTCCTGTTTCTTCCACCCGTGAGCTATGGGCCCAAGAACTGGTATGAAGCGAAGGATGCTGAGCGCTACCGCCGTGCGCTCTATACCTTCCGTTTCCGTTCGGTCCCGTATCCAGTGCTGCAGAACTTCGACGCGCCGAACGGCGACAGCTCCTGCGTTCGGCGTACGCGGTCGAACACGCCACTGCAGGCGCTGACGACGCTGAACGAACCGCTCTTCCTCGAGTCTGCCCAGGCTTTGGCGCTGAAGACACTTCGGGAGGGTGGTGTTACGGACGCAGAACGCGTGACCTATGCCTTTCGCCGCTGTGTGGCGCGACGGCCCACCCTACGGGAGTCGGCTGAACTCTTAAGTCTGTTGCGCCGGCAGCAGCAGCGTTTGTCGGAGGGGTGGGCGAGCCCCTGGGATCTGGCGGGCTTCGACGTGACCAAGACACCCCAGATGCCGAAGGCATGCACTCCAGTGCAACTTGCGGCGTGGACCGCGGTATCGAGAGTGCTGCTCAACCTGGATGAGACTATCACGAAGGAATGAATCGGGGATCGACTTCCTGGAATGCGATTCGCGGGCGCGCGGGGTGACAAGGGTCGCAGGCCACTCTCTTCACCCGGCGCTATCGGTGGGAAATCCGGAATAGGTCAGGACTAGGTCGTTGCAAGCGTCCTAGTGTAGTGTCCAAGAAGTAAATGGACAGTTGGTTTTGAGGTTTTCTGGTTCTGGGTTGAGTACAACCGGGCTGAATTTGCTCAAGAGTCTGACGACACCGCGAGAGTTTTGCCACGATGGATTCGACCGTGGCTGTCCAAACAAAGGGTTTCGGCTTTTCATTCCACACCTGTAAAAACTCCTCCATCGCCTTGATCAAGTCGGGGACACTGCGGAATGAACCACGGCGGATTCGTTTGGA
>VFZK01000275.1 GCA_016871215.1 Acidimicrobiia bacterium
GAAAAGCTTCATCCAATGCCCGTTTTCACGACTCAGCGCCGACCAAAAGTATCTGCCCAGTCTTGGTGCATACAATTTTATGCACCAAGCACCAAACCAAAAGGCTGATTCGGTGCATAATTTGGGTAGTAACCACCGTACCCCAATACGCTCGATTGTCCCACGGCAACAGATAACCGGTGAGTCCGAATGCCAGTACAATGAGCAACAGGACAACACCCACCATCCAAGTCGCCTCTCGCGGTTTCTTGTAGGCGCCCCAGATGAACACCTGCATCATGTGCAGTACGACCACGACGATCATGAAGCTGGCGCCCCAGTGATGCAGACCTCGGATCAGGCTGCCACCCGTCAGCTCCGTAATGATGTACCGCAGGCTGTTGTAGGCTTCGCCCGGCGTTCCCGCGTAGTTGAACGACAGCAGGAGTCCGGTGAAGGCCTGCACCAGAAACAGAAACACCGCCACGCTGCCAAACACCTGGTGCCAGCTCGCCGAGGCCGGAATCTCTTCGTAAAGAAACTGCTTCGCGGCGCTTTCAAGCCCCGTGCGGTGTTCGATCCACTCTGCAATTCTGCGTTTGAGGGTCATCCGGCGTCCCCTCCCGACTTTCGAATGGCCCCGACCAAGACTTTGCCTTGCTCGATCTTCAGTTCGTACCGATCCAGCGCCCTAGGGGCGGGTCCGGTCAGCACGTCGCCTTGAATCGAGAAAGTCGACGCGTGACAGGGGCAAAGGAATTCGTGCTTTGCTGCGTTCCAATGATAGGCGCAGCCGAGGTGCGGGCACTGGGGCGCAAAGGCAATAACCTCCTGATCGGACACCTTAACCGCCCAGGTCGTGGATTTTTCGCTAGCCACTTTCCAACCGTCGACTCGATTCCGCCGGAATACCAGCTCCGCAGGCGCATCCAGTTTGAGCTCGCCAACCGTTCCCGCCTCCACCCACACATCTTCTTTTTTGGGTCGAGGTGGCCACAGCAGATAGATCGACGCCGGAATCGCGAGGAGCAAACCGATCAGAGCCCAGAGTCCGTAAATCGCCGACAGCAGAAACGTTCGGCGATCCTGTTCAAGATTTTGGTTCATTGGTAATGACTCCCTCTCGGCCTCAAGCCGACGTTGATGCCACGGAGACCAGTGACCCGCGCTTGTGTGCCGTTTTCATGGAAATCCCCCGGGCCAGCGTTGCAGCGGCAATTGAATCCGTCGATCAATATTTTCGGAAGTGTGTCCGCATAACGGAGGCAGCCGGCATCCCGAACCGACCGTGCACGGGTGTGCCAGGAGCGCTGCGCCACGAGCGCCACCGCCCTTCGATCATGCGGCAACCAGCAGCCAGATCGTACGGCAAAAATGCCGGTGCCGGTTTCTCGCCGTTATTCGGTCGGAGTAGGGGGTTGGACAGTCGGATGACCTTCAGAGCGGTTCGCTTCCGTCCGGGCGCTCGAAGCGTCCGAAACCGGCACGGGCCCGAGCATTCGCGAGATCTTCATACCGGCGCTTCGCACATCATCCCGAATCGCCATCAGTTTCGATTCCATGCGGCTCGTCGGACCCGAAATGCTAATGGCGGCAACAACACGGCCGTGCTGGTCGAAAACTGGCGCCGCCACGCAAAGCACGCCGTCAACGTTTTCCCCCAGATCGAACGCGACCCCTTGCTCCCGCACGGCCGCCAGATGCTCGAGCAGATGTGATTTCTGAGTAATCGATTTCGAGGTCATCCGAATCAGCGGATACCGCTTGAGGACCTTTTCAGTTTCCGCCTCGGGAGAATAGGCCAAGATGACCTTCCCCAGCGACGTGCTATGGGCTGGATTACGATCGCCAGGATTGGCCGCGATGCGCAGAGCACTCGGGCTTTGCAGCACGTCAAGATAAGCCACCTGCCCGTCGTCCAGCACCCCGAGGTTCACGGTCTCCGAATGGCGCACCAGCAATTCCAGCATGACGGCCCGGGCAACCGACTGCAGCCTGCGGTACTGCACAGCCGGCTGCGTGAGCGCAAAAAATTTCGGGCCGAGATGATAGTGCGCTTTCACATCGGCCTTCTCCACGTAACCAAGCTTCTCCAAGGAATAGAGCACCCGGTGAACCGTGGTGCGCGCGAATGGCAACGCCGCAGACAGCTCCTGAAAAGAGACCGCCTGCTGGTGGGCCCCTTCCTGGATGAAATACTCCAGCACCGCGAATATCTTTGCCGTGACGCCGATGTAGTTCTTGTCGGGCTGCTGCTTCTTTGAACTCTTAGCCCGCTTCTTCATTCAACCGCTCCCTTGACCTAGGCGCTACGGCCCCTGTCGAAAGGTCGACGCTGATGTACGTCTTATACGTCCGGTATTCGGAAATGTCAAGGCGGTCGCGCAACCCCCAAATCTCGTCAAAGCCTCGTGAATCCCTGCCACCGTGAGAGTTCCTGATTTCGGCTCACGCGGCTGTTCAGTGGCGCGATCGTGGGGTAAGGCTCATGGCCTTCAGGAGACTTCGCGCTGGACCAGAAGGCGACATACCGTTTTCCTAGTAGTGAATCCCGAACGAATGCGAGGCTCTCGACATGATTCCGTATTGCGGATAATAATCCGATACCCAGAATTGGCTTGACACGAGTAGTATGCCCTAGTACAAATCAAAACTTCCGAAATGTTTTGCGCTGACACCACCAGGGGGGGGTATCGCATGGAAGGGACACCATGACACCGCAAAAGAAGGGCGATCTCTCGGGCATTTTTGCCCCGACCCTGACTGGCTTCCATGCCGATGGTTCCATCTCAGCCGAAGGCACGAGGAGATTTGTCCGTTTTCTTTTGGATTTGGGTGTGGACGGGTTGACGCCTCTCGGCAGCGCCGGTGAACCCGTGGCGCTGACGCGAGAGGAGCGCAAGTCGTTGCTGGAAGCCATCGTCGACGAAAACGCCGGGAAGGTGCCTGTCTATGCAGGCACCGGCGACTACGGGACCAGCGCCACCGTCGAGCTGAGCCTCCATGCGAAGTCTGTCGGATGCGACGGTTTGATGCTGATTGCCCCATTCCTCCTGCGCCCGCCAAAGCAGGATGTACTCGACCACTATCGCCGGATCCGGGACCGCGTGGGTCTGCCTATCATGATCTACAATGTGCCGCTGTTGACGGGCACCGAAATTACACCCCAAGAGATCCAGCTGCTGCAAGAGGAAGATGTGGTTCACTCCGTCAAGTGGTCGCATCTGGAGGTAGCGCGGATTCACGACACGCGCCTGCTTTGCGGCCCGCAGTTCCCGATTTTCGCCGGCATCGACCTCATCGCTTTCGAAGCGATGGCGGTGGGGGCAGACGGTTGGATCAGCGGACTCCAAATGATGGTGCCGGCCCTGGCCAGAAGGTTGCACCGGCTGTTGACCGTGGACAAAAACCTGGAGGACGCCCGCGCCCTTTGGTATCGTGTGTTGCCCTTGGTCAACCTGGAATACCGGGCGCTTGGCACCACGGACGGCAACCCACACTGGTTGGCAGTTTGCCGGGAAGCAGCTGCACTGCGTGGCATTCCGATCGGCATTTCACGCGGCCCCCTGGCCCCAGTCGATTCAGGCGTGCGTGCTGAGCTCAGATCCCTTCTCGAGGACCTCGAACAGCTATGAAGGTTGTGAAGATCGAAGTTCTTCTGACGGCGGCAGTCTGGCGTAACTTCCTGTTCGTCAAACTGACTACAGACGAAGGCATTGTGGGTTGGGGTGACGGAACGCTGGAATGGAAAGAGAGCACGGTTCGCGATTTGATCCTCGACTTAGGACGCCGCTATGTGATCGGTCACAACCCGTTCGACATCGAGTCCATCTGGTTTCAGCTCTATCAGGTTGAGCACAATACCGGTCCCATCATGTATGCCGCTATAGCCGGCATCGAAACTGCTCTTTGGGACATCGTTGGAAAAGCCACAGGGCAGCCAGTTTACAACCTGGTTGGTGGGCGCGTCCGCAGCAAGCTGAAAGTCTACGCAAACGGTTGGTATGCCTACGATGGCGACCTGGGACAGCTGTCGGCTCGGGCCCAAGAGGCGGTCGGCCGTGGCTACCGCGCCCTCAAGTTCGATCCCTTTGGCCCTGGCGGCCGTGAGATGTCGCGAGACGACTTCAAACAGTCCTGCCTGGTCGTCGAAACGGTTCGCAAAGCAGTGGGTGACGACATCGAGTTGCTGCTGGAGTTCCATGGGAGATTCAGCCCCATTACAGCCTTGGAAGCCATCCGGGCTATGGTGCCTTACCGGCCCGGGTGGTGCGAGGAGCCTATTCCCGCTCATAACCACGAATCGATGGCCCAGGTCGTGGCAGCCTCTCCATTACGGATCGCGACGGGCGAGCACACCTACAGCCGGTTCGGGTTTCTGGATCTGCTAGCCCGTAAGGCAGCCCATGTCATCCAGCCAGACATCGTCTATAGCGGCGGTTTTCTGGAGACCAAAAAGATCGCGGCGATCGGCGAAACGCACTACGTCAGCGTCGCACCCCACAACTGCCGAGGACCACTCGGCACCGTGATCGCCATGCACCTGTGCGCCAATATCCCGAACTTTCAGATCCTGGAAACCTTCGAGGATTACGACGTACCGTGGCGGTGCGATCTCACGCCGGGCACGCCGCGCGTCAAGCAGGGATTCTACGAGCTTCCCACTGGCCCCGGCTGGGGCGTAGAGGTTGACGAGACGCTGATCGCAGCACACCCGGAGAATCCCGACGCCAAGCTCAACATGTTCAAAAGCGGCTGGGAACAGCAGATGTGCAAGTAGCGGCCTGGGCCGCTGGAACAAGGGACACCAGCCTCAACCTCCGCACCGCACCGTTTTGCCTGAAACAACCTCCAGCGCGTGCCCCAGAACTGGCGCTACCGCAGCCAGCGATTCCTGAACTCCCTTCACGCTGCCAGGCAGATTGACGATGAGCGTCTGGTTGCGGACGCCGGCCACCGCTCGCGACAACGCAGCCCGGGGGTTGGACTTCATCCCCTCGAGTCGCATCAGTTCGGGCAGACCAGGAACCAACTTCTGGACAACCGCAAGGGTCGCCTCAGGTGTGACATCTCGCGGCGCAAGCCCCGTGCCTCCCGTCGTGACAATGAGATCGATGGCGTCCGAGTCCGCGTGTTCCAACAGCGTGTCGCGGATCGTCTGTAGTTCGTCCGGTACGATAACCACAACCACGACGTCACAGCCCAGCCGTTCCAGCTCGGCGCGGGCCGCAGGCCCAGACAGGTCGCGGCGCTCCCCACGCGACGCCGAATCGCTCACGGTCAACACAACGGCGTGTGGCTTGCGCATAACGAGGACCTGCTTTGCTGGCTAGAACTTCTCCAGATCTGTCAGGGCAGAGAGTCCATGCTTCTTAAGGTAGGGAATGATGCCGCCTTCCTGGTAAAGACGCAGCATCATGCTGGGAATCTTGATGCTGATTTCGATCCCTTTGGTTCTATTGCGGAGAACCTGGGCTGCCACGTCGAGCTCCAGCTCATCGGATTCGTCGATCCCATCCGTGTCGGCAATCATACAGAGCAGCCCAAGATTGATGGCATTGCGAAAAAAAATACGGGCGTACGACTTCGCGATGACAGCCCGAATGTTCGAGTGTTTCAGCGAGACTGGCGCTGTTTCCCTCGAGCTGCCACACCCGAAGTTCTCGCCGGCAATCACGAAGTCTCCCGCCTTGACCTGTTTGGAAAACTCTGGGCGATATTCGATGAAACAGGCCTTTGCCAGCTCACGCGGATCTGTCGTGATGTTGTAGCGCCCGGGTGTAATCAAGTCCGTATTGATGTTGTCGCCGAATTTCCAGTTCATGCGGTCTGTGACCTCTCGGTCAATTGACGAAGGGCCTGGGGTCCGTAATGTAACCGGTCAGGGCCGAAGCGGCGGCCGTTGCTGGGCTGGCAAGAAAGATGCGGGCTTTCGGGCTTCCCATGCGGCCTTCAAAATTGCGATTGCTCGTTGAAACGCAAACTTCGTTGTCGTAGAGCACGCCGCCAGCCCGGCCAAGGCAGGGACCACAACCTGGGCTGGAGACCACTGCACCCATCTTCATGAACTCTTCGACGTAGCCGCGCTGCAGCGCTTGCAGATAGACCTTGCGGGAGGCGGGTGTGACGATCACCCGCAAGCCTTCCTTCAGGCGGCGCCCTTTCCACATCCGATAGACGACTTCAAGATCGTCGATCCGGCAGTTGGTACAGGAACCGATGAATACTTGGTCCACAACCACCTTCTCCGCTTGCACCTCTTCCACCGGAACGTCGTTGTCGATGTCGGGTGGGCAGGCAATCATCGGCTTAAGGTTCGAAACGTCGAAGCGCAACACCCGTTCGAAACGCGCGTCCGCGTCGCTGCGTAGAGCGTCGAATGCGATCAGGCGGTCGTTCTCCTGCAAGTAAGCGCTTGTCTGCTGGTCGGGAGCCACGATCGCCGCTTTGGCCCCCATCTCAGCGCTCATGTTGGTGAGAGTTAGACGCGCTGGCACGTTGAACTGCTCGACGGTCTCCCCGCCGTATTCGATCACCCGGTAGTTCGCTCCATCGGCCCCCATCTCGCGGGCAACGGCGAGAACGACATCTTTGGAATAACTGCCTCGCGGCAGCTGGCCCGTAATGTCGATGCGAATCGTTTCCGGCACCCGAAACCATGCTTTGCCCGTAGCCATCGCGATGGCCGCGTCCGTCGAACCCACGCCAATCGTCAAAGCCCCAACACCGCCTCCCGTCGGGCTATGTGAATCGGCGCCCAGAACGAGGTCTCCAGGGTTGATCAACCGCTCCGACATCACTTGGTGACAAACGCCCTCAAAACTGATCGGGATGCCTTGTTCCTCGGCAAACTTGCGAATCTCTGCCTGCAACTTCGACATGGCCACGTTCGGGCTTGGAAACGCGTGGTCGAAAGGAATGAAGATCTTCTTGGGGTCGAAGACCTTCGTGGCAATCTGGTAGAAAGGCTCAAGCGCCCAGGCGCAGGTTGTGTCGTGAGCCATCACCAAGTCGAGATCGGCAAGGATGAAGTCGCCGGCGTGAACCGTCTTTCCGCAATGTCTGGAGAAAATCTTCTCGGCAAGTGTCTGTCCCATCGAACTCCCTTAGGCCAATCTTACTGAATATGCTCTCGCCAGCACAACCACTGGGGCAACGATCGCGCAGGCAGGCGTCAAGACACATAACTGACCGCTGGAATAAACGTCCCATCGTTCGATGTGTTGTTCACCACAACAGCATAACAGTAGGCTGAACTCACCGGCCTCCAGCGAACGTACCATCCCGTCACGGAATTCGGAAGCGGGACCTGCATCCAGCTGCCGCCTCCCACCGTCAATCCGATCGTGGTGACAAGCCGGTTCGCCGAGTCATAGA
>VFZK01000276.1 GCA_016871215.1 Acidimicrobiia bacterium
CCGTGGGCCTTCAACCAGCGCTCGATTCCCCCTCGATCGGTGGCACTCAGCGTCAGTGGAGGCAAAACCATCGGCATGCCCAGACAATAAACTAATTTCCTGTTATTGCCCAGTTAGTTGTTGGACAATACACTAGACGCTCTTTCCGACAGCCTGTTTCTGGAGCGCTGGCTTCCGGTCGAGCAAGGATGGCACCAGCAACCAGCCCGCCGGCAGAAGCACCAGCGAGTAGGTAATGAATTTGCCGTACCTGCCATCCGGGCCATAAGGCTCGCTGGCTTCGTGCCAGTAATCGCTGTTGGGAAGCAAGGACGCTTCCGAGAATTCGTGGAACGAATAGATGAGCAACTGAACGACGAACACCAGGAGGAAGATCGCGGTGACCTGAAAGAACCTTTTGAGGTTCACGCGATAACCAAAGCGGGTCCAGAAAACCGCCAGGGTTGCGGCCGCTAGCACGCCCAGCACCGCTCCGATCAGCATCGGGCGGGTTGCCACTTGAAACATCAGCGAACTGAGCAGCAGCGCGGTTTCGATTCCCTCGCGCGAGATCATCAGTACCGTGAACAGAAATACCGCCCAGTAGGCCCCGCGTCCCTGCTGGAGCGTCGAGGCTGCTTCCAAACGGTTTTCGATGTCCTGTTTGATGGTGCGCGCGTGGCGCCACATGTGGACTGTGAGCGACGCGACAAACACGGCTGCCGTCAGCGATAGCACACCTTCCCACAGAGCCTGGTTGAACGCAACTTCGTACAGCAGGACCCCAGCAACGCCACACACGACCACGGCTGTCGCAATACCCCAGTGAACGGCAGGTTCCAACTCGGAACGGCCGCTCTTTCGAAGGAAGGCGATCGACAGGCCCACAATCAGGAAAGCCTCCATGCCCTCCCGCAACGTAATCATGAATCCTTCCAGCACTAGACCCTCCGCCCGAATGACGGTAACAACTTCAATCCGTCGTCTATGAAAGATGAGATGAAAATGAAAGTCAAGTTCATAAGCGGGCGTGGCGGGCGTCTTCGATCCGCAATGCACACCAGAGTTGAATCTGGCGTGGACACTCGGCAGGACGGCTGAGGAGGCCTAAGAGCGGTACCGCGGCACAACTGTTGAGCAGGATCTGCCCTGCTGTAGGCGATGCCCCTGTTGCCAGAAGCAAGTCTGAAGGAGGGTTGAATCTCAGCGGCGGAGATCGGTAGTGCGCGTTGACAGTGGAGCGCTGGCGCGTCGAACAATCCTGTCTGGGCTGCCGAAAAAGGGCAAGGGAAGTGTTCGCGTGCTTCACTACCAACGTGGCATCCGTCGGTGAGGTTTTCGCTGCCGCGCCGTTGATGAAGAACAGCACGACCACTTGGTACAACTCCCCAACCGGCTTGCCGAAGTGGACTGCCGAGGCGCAGTGCAGAGCAACGCATGTGGCCATGAATTTTAGTTGCATTCTAGTTATGGCGCATTATAGTATTCGGCCTCTAAGTGGGCGCGAGCCCACTTTTTTGTTGTTCTGAAGCTCGCTCTCAACCAGTCATCCCGCTAAGGACTTGTCACGTTGGTTGACCTGGATCGGACGAAGGCCCTTATCCAAGAAATTGTCGCAGCGCAGGAGCTGGAACTGGTGGACGTGGAGTTCAAGGGAGGAGCGAACCACCGAGTCCTGCGTATTTACATCGATAAGCCGGCCGGCGTGACTCATGCGGACTGCCAGCGAGTCAGTGAGCAGGTGGGAGCAGAGCTCGACGTGGAGGGTCTGTTTCCCGAGTCGTACACTCTGGAAGTTTCCTCGCCTGGGTTGACAAGGAAGCTGAGTGTGGCGAAAGATTTCGAGAAGTCCCGCGGCCGCCTGATCAAGCTTCAGACGAGGGAACCGATCGAAGGGACGAAGGGTTTTCGGGGCGTGCTGACGGAATTCGATGGGCAGACGTTGACGATCGTGCAGAAGAATGGAAAGACGACGCGTATTCCTTTGCTCGTGGTCTCCAAAGCGAACTTGGACATCGAATTCTGAAAAGCCGGCCCGGGGAGTGGCTTGAATGACAACCAGTGTGTTGTACCAACAGATCGACCAATTGAGCCGGGATAAAGGCATCGATCCCGCAATTGTCGTCAGCGCCGTTGAAGATGCGGTGTTGGTGGCTACCCGAAAGTTCTATAAGTCTGTCGAGGACTTGCGCTCGACCTTCAACAAAGAAACCGGCCACGTGGAGGTCTTTGCAATCAAGAAAGTCGTCGAAACGGTTACCAATCCGGCGCACGAAATCACGCTGGCCGCGGCTCAGAAGATCGATCCGGAAGTACAGCTCGACGGCGAGGTCAAGATCCAGAAGCCAACAGACGTGCTAGGCCGGATCGCGGCGCAAACCGCCAAGCAGGTGATCTTGCACAAGGTGCGTGAGGCTGAAAGAGACAGCATTTTTGCCGAGTACACTGGTCGAATTGGCGAAGTCATCACCTGCATGGTGAAGCGCGTCGAAGGCAGCGATCTGATTCTCGATTTGGGAACAGCCGAAGGACGCCTTCCAAAGCGGGAGCAGTCCCGCTTGGAGAGTTTCTCACCCGGAGATCGCATACGAGGAGCCATTGTGCGGGTGGAGAAGACCACGCGGGGACCGCAGGTCATTATCTCCAGAATCGATCCGGCGTTGCTGATGAAGCTATTCGAGATGGAGGTGCCCGAAGTATACGATGGCACGGTCGTCATCAAGACGGCGGCACGCGACATGGGCGAACGATCGAAGGTCGCCGTCTATTCCAAGGACAAGGATGTCGACCCAGTGGGCGCTTGTGTCGGCATGAAGGGCTCGCGGGTCCAGGCCATTATCCGCGAGCTGCATGGAGAGAAGATCGATATCATCGCGTACTCCGAAGACCCTTCCCAGTTCGCGATGAACGCGCTGAGTCCCGCAAAGATTAGCCGGGCGAATGTCATCGATCCGATCGAGAAACATCTCGAAGTCATCGTCGAGACCGACCAGCTGTCGCTAGCCATCGGCAAGAAGGGCCAAAACGTGCGGTTGGCCGCCAAACTGACGGGCTGGAAGATCGATATCAAGAGCGAAGAAGAAAAGCGCGCAGAAATCGAAGAGCAGATGGCCCAGCTTTCGGCGCGCACGCCGCTTTCCGAGCTGCCTGGGCTCACGCCGTCTCTCCTGCAAAAACTGTCGAGCAGCGGGCTGGAAACCATCGAGCAATTGGCCGATACCCCGATCGCCGAGTTGACCAATATCAAGGGTGTAGGGCCAAAGAGCGCAGAGAAGATCATCGAATCGGTGAAGGGATACTACACTCGCCAATCGGAGGAGGCCGAAAGAGAAGAAGCTGCTGCTTTGGCACCGTTAGAAGAACAGCCCCAAACCCTCAGTGAAGACGTTGCGAATACGGCAGAGGTCTCGGTCGAACCGGGCGATGCTTCCCGTTTGACAGAGGCGGGATCAAGTGCCGACAGGGAGTCTGAGAATGAGATAAACGACGAAACAAGCAAACAGGAGGAGTAACGCCCGTTCGAAACCTGTGGCGTGCAGAACTGCGTGGCAGATAAGAAACGAATCTTCAAGTTAGCGGAAGAGCTCAAAATCGAAGCGCTGGAGATCATCGCCTACCTCAAGAACGAGGGGATTGAGGGAGTCTCAGCCGCGAGTTATGTCGACGGAGAGCGCGTTCAAGATATTAAGGACCACTTCTCCGGAAAGAAAACCAAGAAGAAGCCGGCGAAAAGCGAGGCTGCAGCCGAGGGTAAGGCTGAGACTGCGAAAGCGAAGGCAAAAGCGGAACCCAAAGCGGAGCCCTCAGCTCAGCCAGTGGTCGAAGCGCCAACGCCTGCCACGCCACTTGCTGCTGAAGCGGCCAAGGCGGCCGAACCCAAGGTTGCCGCGAAGGAGCCTGAGTCAAAGACCGCAGAAGCGGTGGCTGCCAAGCCAACGGTGCCGCCGGCTCCAACCGTAGCGCCGCCGGTGCCGGCAACGCCTCCACCTCCGCCGTCGATCCCAGTGGTGCCGGTCGCTCCGGCCGCGGTCGCGCCTCTAGTGAGCGACAGACCCATCATCCGGCCGATCAGTCCGACGTCTCCCGCTGCTCTGGTCCACCCTCCGCGCCCTCGGCCGGGAGGACCTGTTCTCCCCGCAAGCGCAAAGCCAGCCGCAGTGGCGCCCCGCAAGCCGCTGCCCGGTGGGGCGGCAACCCCAACCGAGACGATTCGCCAACATATCGGCATCAAGCCGCGCCCATTGACTTCTCGGCCCGGCGGCCTGGGCCGTCCAGGGAGCGGGACCGTTCGGCCGCCCATGGCTGCCCGTCCAGCCGGCAGCTTGGCTGGACCCCCCCCTGGGTTTCGACCTCGCCAGCCTGGCTCGGCTCCTCCACCGGTCGATGGTGCCCCGGCCGCGGCACGCGATCATCGTGGAAACGCCAGACCACGCGGGGCCTATCGAGCGCCTCAGTCGCAGGAAGGCAAGCAAGATCTTCGCAGAGCCGGAAGAGCGCCGGTCACAACGATCGCCCGGCCAGCGCCTTTCCAGCCGCTTCCCATTACCAAGTCCGTTACCCTGACCGAAGGTGTCTCCGTGAAGGAGCTAGCTGAGAAACTCGACGTCAAGGCCAAAGACATCATCAAGCGGCTGCTCGACAAAGGCATGTTTGCGACTTTGAACCAGGCTCTCGATGAGACCTTGGCGATCGATCTCAGCCACGATTTCGGCGCGGAGGCAACCATCATCTCGTACGAAGAAGATGCCGAATACGAGGCCATCGCCGAAGAGAAAACGGAGAACGTCCATCCCCGCCCCCCGGTGGTCACCATTATGGGTCATGTCGATCACGGCAAGACATCCCTGTTGGACGCCATTCGGGAAACCAACGTGACCTCCACGGAGGCGGGTGGGATTACGCAGCACATCGGAGCGTATCAAGTCGAGAAGAGCAACCGGACTATTACGTTCCTTGACACCCCAGGCCACGAAGCCTTCACCATGATGCGGGCCCGCGGCGCGAAGGTCACCGACATTGTCGTCTTGGTGGTGGCGGCCGACGACGGCGTGATGCCCCAGACACTGGAAGCCATCGCGCACGCGCGAGCCGCCAAGGTCCCGATCATTGTTGCGATCAACAAGATCGACAAGCCTAACGCGCAGGTCGACCGCGTCAGGAAAGCGCTTGGCGACCACGGGCTGCTCGCCGAAGACTGGGGCGGTGACACTGTCACCGTGGAGGTTTCAGCCAAGCAAAAGACCAACCTGGACCTGCTGCTGGAAATGATCCTGCTCGTAGCCGATTTGCAAGCGCTTAAGGCGAATCCGCAGCGCACGGCCATGGGCACGATCTTGGAGGCAAAACTGGACAAGGGGCGTGGCCCGGTCGCCACGGTGTTGGTCCAGAATGGCACTCTCAACATTGGCGACTCGTTCATCGTTGGCCCGGTTACCGGCAAAGTTCGCGCGATGTACGACTACCGAGGCACACAGGTGAAACTGGCCGGTCCGTCTGTGCCTGTGGAGGTTTTGGGACTGGAGGCTGTGCCGCACGCTGGCGACCTCTTCCAGGTGCTGACTGATGTCTCCAAGGTAAAACAAATCGGCAGTCTGCGACAGTTGAAGCAGCGCGAAAGCCAGCTGGCCAAGAGCTCGCGCCTGACCCTGGAACATCTGCACGAACAGATGAAAGCTGGGGCGATCAAAGAACTGCCGTTGATTCTCAAAGCTGACGTACAGGGAGCTGTGGAAGTGCTTTCCGAAACGCTCAGCAAGCTCGGCAAAGACAAGGTGAAGGTGAAGACGATCCACAAGGGTACCGGCGCCATTACCGAAACGGATGTCTTGCTGGCTTCAGCCTCCAACGCGATCATCATCGGATTCAACGTTCGACCGGAGCGAAAAGCGGCCGAACTGGCAACCCACGAGGGCGTCGACATTCGGCTGCACACGATCATCTACAACATCACGAATGAAATTAAGAACGCCATGGTTGGCATGCTGGATCTGCAGTTCAAAGAAGCCTACCAGGGCACGGCGTCAGTGCGCGACACGTTCAAGGTTCCCAAGGTCGGGCTGGTGGCGGGCTGTTCGGTGACGGATGGCAAGGTCAGCCGCAACGCCCAAGTTCGCCTGCTCCGCGACAACGTTGTGGTCTATGAAGGGAAGGTGGCGTCGCTGAAGCGCTTCAAGGACGATGCCTCGGAAGTTCGCTCCGGATTCGAGTGCGGCATTGGCCTGGAGAAGTTCAATGACATCAAGGTGGGGGATGTCATTGAGGCGTACACAATGGAGAAGATGGCGCCTGAGGCGCTTTGATCGGGAGCCCATCATTCGTTTTTCAGGCGATGCATATCGGCCTTGTCACGCTGGAAATCTTCATCCCTGACGCCCAGTCGCTCAAGGAAAAACGATTCGTCGTGCGCAGCGTGAAGGATCGGTTGCGCAAGTTCAACGTCTCGGTAGCGGAATGCGGGCATCAGGATTTGTGGCAGCGCTCGACTCTTGGGATCGTTTCCATCTCTTCGGATCACCTTGTTCTCGAACAGACGCTGAACGCCGTGGTTGAAGAAACCGAGAAGATTGTCAACGGCAGCCTAAGCTACCAGATCGATTACTTATGAAGGGCCCGGTCCGCAGACCCACACGGGTTGGAGAGCTGATCCGCGAGCAGATCAGTACCTTGATGCCGGAACTGCGCGATCCTCGCATCGGGCTCGCGACGGTGACGGAAGTCAAGATGAGCCCGGATCTGAAGCATGGCCGCGTCTACGTCAGTATCCTCGGCGGTCCTGAGGAGCGCGCCAGAACGCTGGCAGGCTTGAACAGCGCCGCGTCGCACCTTCGGCACGAGATTGGTGCGAGGCTGCGGCTGAGGAACACGCCAGACCTCGCTTTCTTCTACGACGAGTCCATCGAATATGGCGCCCGCATTGAAGAACTGATCGTGCAAGCCAAACGCTCGTCGGAGCCCGACTGATGAGTGGTAACATGGGTTCACTCACTCGAAACACTGTTTCCGCAAATTAGTCGCAGCGATGCTGTCGTTTCCAGACTGCAACCCGCCTAAAGAGGGCGTGCGTTTTGGGGATTCGAAAGCAATAGCAACGAGACAACCCACCATTATGCCGACTGCGAGGAGAGTTCGGACCGGCCCCGGGGCCCGCTCCAACAGGGTTCACGAGCACGAACAACTCTATCTGCTTCCAGGAATACCTGCCAAAGAGATTAAATCTAGCCAAACATATTTGAAATTTTGATTCCATCGGTCGGCTGTACGATGATCTTGTTATCGAGGCAGGATCAAAGGAGACGACCGATGGAATTGTTCGCAAAGCTGTTTGGCAGCCTGCTGGTGTTT
>VFZK01000277.1 GCA_016871215.1 Acidimicrobiia bacterium
ACAACATTCAACAATGGATTCGCCTCGTGTGGCGGCCCCAACAACAGCTCGCTCCGGTTGCCGCTCGAGCGGCCTAGGGAGAAGTGTGTCTGGTTGCCGGTCAAGCCCCGAAAAGGGGGCCCAACGGGGGCCAGGGAAGTGAACAACATGCTCTGAACCTTTCACAATCCAATTCGACCTGACCGGTTTTCAACAAAAACCGGTCGAAACGAAAGTTCCCGTGCCGGAAAATCGATTTGTTCACAGCTTCCCGGCGAGGAGGGAACTGACGCTTTCGCTGAGTTCAATCTTTTCACACCTTCGTCGGAAAAGAGGAGCCGGCTCTTTCACTCATCCTGCACAACTTCAGCCACGCAGCATGAGCATGATGCCACGCGCTTCCGCGCGCACCAAGGAAAAGCTGTTGGCACCCCTTAGCCCGTGGCGGCTGTGCTCCGGCAGGCATGGAAACGATGGACACGATGGTAGTGAAGCAAGCCAGTGCTTTGAGCCCGCCATTCGACCGAGGTGTTTGCAAAGCCCGAGTGCGCCACGGCGTGGCGCTACGAATCATCGCGGCCAAATACCACGAGCACAACTCGCGTTTTGGCTAGCTGCGTCCTCAACGCTTCTGATTTAATGGTTGGTCTGGAGAGACCCGTATCCTGGTTTTCGGTTTGGAGATCCTAACACGCGGCCCCATCGTTGTTCGTTTTCTTTGGGTCGATTCGGAACGATGTTGAGTCGGTCGATCGAAGCCTGGGTCTCAAGAAACTTTGGGTAGCTCCCGAGAGAAAAAGGCTGCGGAAATGAAACTAACACAAGGGGGGAAGCATCCGCCTGACGCACCTGCCGAGGTATCGGTTCCGCTCAGCCAAGTTACCCCCGAGATGGACCGCCGAAATGCCATCATTTTTTTTGTTTCCTACCTATTGATCTACTTCGCAGCACCCGTCGTTTACGTCGATGTCGTCCAGGCAGCGTTGTGCGACAGATTAGGGGCGAGCGCTACCATTGCCAACCTGCCGTCCGCGGCATATTTCTTTGGCTCCTTCGCTCCCATTTTCTTTTCGTGGTTGATCCCTCATCGATTGGAACGCGCCGCGGTCGTATGGTCCAACGCCATTGGCTCCGTTTTGATGGCTGTAGTCTGTGCCACTCTGTTTTTCCCATTGGCCAACTCCATTCGAATTGCGGCCGTGGTCGGGCAGGGGCTGATTCTCGGCCTTTCGGGCTCAGTCTCCCAGGTCTTCATGCTGCAATGCGTGGGCAGGGGAACGACGATGGAAGGCCGGGTGAGAGCCTGGAAGCTGGCATACGGCCTGGGGCCCATCGCCGCGGTGGCCGGTTCCTTGACCGCCCAGTTCATACTCAATCGGGGTCTTCCGTTTCTCCCTTATCCCTACGACTTCGCCGCACTCTACTTCATTGGCGTGCCTTGTCTGGGCGGTGTTGCTCTTCTGAGCAGAGGATACGAACTGGTCTTGGTGGAGGACGAAACCGGGCGCGCTCCATTCTTGCGATACTTGGCAGGCGCAGTGAAGTCCTATCTTGCCGTGCGGCCGCTGGTCTACTTGTGGTTCGCCTATGTGCTCTGGTACTCCACTCTCATGGCGATGCCCAACCTTTCTCTTTACACTCGGCAGGCGTTGAAGAGAGACCCCGCTGAGCTCTCCGGCTTGATGATGGCCCTCCGTTTCGGGTTCAAGTCGCTGGGTGGATTCGCACTCGGCGCCCTGAATCTGCGACGGGGGATCGGGGCGCCCATCACCACGACCATTCTGCTCGTGGGTGGCGCTCTTGTCTGGGCGTGGTTTGTGCCCGGCTACCCTTACCTTCTGACCTTCGGCATGATGGGTGCAGGCGAGTTGGGAGGCGCCTATATTCCGCAGTACGCTCTGGCCGTTTCTCCTTCTGAATTGGGGCCCAGCAACCTGTCAATTCTGACCCTAGCCACGCCTGTCGCAAGCATTTCGCCCGTCTTGCATGGCGTCCTGACCGACCTGTTTGGGTTTAAAGCCAGCTTCGCTTTTGGCATTGCAACGGCGCTGCTGGCGTTATGGTTGGTAACCCGTTTACCGGCGGACGGGAAGAAGTTGGCGTGAATGAGGTCCGCGCTGCGCAGGGCCTAGAACTCGCGCTCCTATGGCCGCCGAATCTACCTCGACGGAGTCCCCTATGGTTTCCAGAACACGAGCGCTCTTCACCTGCCGCGCGATAGCACTGAAGAACTCCGGGTGACGAGCATCAGCGCAGGCGTTGCGCACCATAGCGGTTAATACCAAGGAAATGACTACAGCGAAAGGCAAGTAACAATTTCCATGGCTTCCATGGCGCTGTTTGGACGGAGAGGTAAGCGTGCGATCACTAGGCCCACTAGCGCAGACCCCGCATCTGGCAGCGCGATTCCAACCTGATGGAGCCACCGAAGATCGGGACCGCAAGATTTCCCTCTTAAAGTCGTTCACCTTCGGACTCCCTCTCCGCTCTGCTGGGCAAGCGAGAACAGGTATTTGGATTCGTGGATGTGGCAACCGCCAGGCGAGGAGTCGCGGGTTGAAAGCGTGGCCTGCTGGCCTGGCTTGCGTTGCGATGATCCTGCTGCCGAGGCCTAACTCTCTCACAGAATCGAGCCTTGACAGCATACCCGGCGCTCAACCTGCGGGAGCAAGCACCAAGGTGCCAGGGGAGTTCCTTCACGTTGCGCGGGCGTTGCATGAGGTGGGCGAGGCGCAGTCTGATCCCGTGTCCCGATCGGGTTCCTCCCAGCATGGACAACCAGCTCCATTTGTTTCCAGCAGCCAAAAGACGCGGCCTGCGCCACTTCGTCGCTCCGGGCTTCTCTCCTTCTCGCGAGGCCGAAAGGACCCGATATTTCATGTTTCGCTGCTTCGTTCCCTTCTTCGCCTGGGCGGTGAACACGAACACGGACGTTCCAAGTTTCTTCGCAGCTCCCCGCACTCTGTCGCGTCGCGTGTTCGAGGTGCGGGCTGCTCGAGCAATTCCTTTCTTCCCGAAAGTGTCGCCGATCGAAGCTCTCGAGTCAGTCGGATCCGACAGGCGATTCTGAAGAGGGAATATGATTGGGCATGGCGGCTGGCTGAAGAACTCGCCAAAACCGAGCAGAAAAACCACGAGGGTTACTTCTGGAAGGGATACATTCAGGCACAACGGCAGGAACTCTACGCAGCTGTCCTGAGTCTGAGAGCCGCAGAACGCCTGAGACCAGAAGGAAACGCCGTCGCCAAGCTTCTGGCGCATTGTTACGACCTTCTCGATCAGAGCCGGCTGTTCGGCCGAAAAATGCAGGAAGCCGCCGAGATCGATCCCCGCGATTCCGCTCCTCACCATTACTTGGGCCGGAATGCGGCGAACAACCTTCGGTATGAGGAAGCACGATCTCACTTCGAGGCGGCCTTGCAACGCAATCCGGCTGATTACCTCTCCTGCTTCGAACTGGGTTATTGCCTGGAGCTGAGTGGTCTCCCAGAGAAAGCCCGCCAGCACTACGAGCTGTCGATCGAACAGGCGGAAGTCTGCGGCGTTGCGCTCAGCTTGCCGTTTGCGGGCCTAGGCCGCATTGCGTTGGCCTCCGGCGAGTTGGCCCGGGCGCATACCCTGGCGAACCAAGCCATCGAGCTGGAACCGAATTCAGCTGCGCATCGAATGCTCCTCGGACAGGTGCTTATGAAAACGGGCCGGGTTGAGGAAGCTGCTGCCCAGCTCAGAGCAGCCATTACCCTCGACCCAACAGCGAGCTCCCTTTACTATCTGCTGTATCAGTGCTATCTCAAGAGCGGTGACAAGTCGCGCGGTGAGGCTACGCTAGCAGAGTTCAAGAAAGTGCTGTCCTATTATGGAGAAGGCACGCCGTGAAGCTTTGGGCTTGGCTACTACTGGTGACGAGTCCCTTGTTAAGCCAGAATCCGCGGACTGCCGGGGGGCAGTATGCCCGCCAGGCATTGACGTACGAGGAGTTTGATGCCTATGCGGCAGTCGTGGAAGCGCCGGACCCGCAGCGGCAGCTCAAGGCGGCAGAGTCTTTCAAGCAACTCTATCCCGATTCTGAGTTGCTCGTGTTCGTCTACGAACACGAAGTTGATGCATTGCGAGGGCTGAAACGCCTAGCCGCGGCGAGGGCTTCTGCCGGGCAAGCGCTCAAACTGACTCCGAACAACACGAAGGTCATGCTTGCGTTGGCCCAGCTTCTGGCCGACGATCCGGATCCTCCCGACGAGGTTCGGTCAAGCGAGGTGCAACAGCTCGTAGCGCGCTGTCTGGAGGAACTGGGAAGGCTGAAGACGCCTCGGACGGTTTCGCCGAAGAAATGGGAAGAGACGCGGTCCAAATTGGAGTCGGACGCGCACGCAGCGAATGGCCTGATGGCAGCCAGGAGCGGCCGGACAGCCTTTGCCATCCGAGAGTTCGAAGCCGCTGTTGCACTCAATTCAAGTCCGGATGGAGCACAGCATTTCTATCTGGGCCACCTGTATGCCGTTGCCGGCAGGATCGAAGAGGCGCGAGCGATGCTGGCAGTGGCTGAAAAGCTCGGCCCTGAACGAGTCCGCAAGCTGGCTGTTGCGGCCATCTCCAAGCTCCCATAGCGCTTGCACCGCGAACGTGAGACGAGAAGATATGGACAGGCCGATAGGACGCTGCGTTTGGGTGTTGCTGATCGTTGGCATGGCACTACCAGGCCTTGCGCAACGAAATAGCGACGTGGCAGGGGTGGAGAAGTATTTGCGAAAAGGAAACGAGGCGCTCAAGAGCGGCGACTGGGCGCAGGCAGAGCAGGAATATCGAGCGGCCCTCTCATTGGACGCGAAGCGGTTCGAAGTCCACAGCAATCTTGGCCTCTCCTGCTATTTCCAGAAGAAAGACGACGACGCGGAGAGCGCGTTCTCAGCGGCCCTTGAGATTAACCCAAACGCGTTCGTACCCAATTTCTTCTTAGGTATCATCTACCATCGCCGGGGGGAACTCTCCAAGACGCTCCCGCTCCTTGCCAAAGCCGTCAAACTGAAACCGGAAGATCCGGAAGCCCACTATTGGCTGGGGTTGAATCTCGCCAATTCCGGGGATCACGACGCTGCTGCCAATGAGATTGAGCTAGCCATCAAACATGGCTCCCGCAATGTGGATTCCCTTTACCAACTCGGCAAGATTTACTCCAAGCTGGCTCAGCGCGCGGTCGAACGGGCTGTCGGCGCCCCTGGAGACGGAACGCTGTATCGCCGGTTGGTACTCGCGAAGCAAGCTCAACTGGGGGGCAACTGGCCGCTGGCCCGCCGGTATTACGAGTCGGCTCGCCAGCAGCATGCTGCGGCCAAGGGGATTGCTTTAGAGCTAGGGCATATCTCACTCGCTTCGTCGGAATGGGCCTCTGCCACGGCAGCATTCCAGGCCGAGCTCTCGCTCGATCCCTACAGCTACCGTAGCCATTTCGGACTGGCGCAGGCCTACTTGCATATGCACGAAACGAAGAAGGCTCTGGTCCACTTGCAGCACGCACTGGACATTCGCCCAGAGTTCTTCCAGCCCGTGCCCGTCGTTACGGTCGACCTGGCGCCGCAGAAGGTTCATGAATTGCTAGAGCAGATCCGGCAGGAACGCTCCGCGCACAGCGGAGCTGCCGCCTTGCTATCCTTGTGGCTGGCTAGCCAGGTGAATAACAGCGCGCTGACCGAGTCGAGTCTTCGCGACTTCGAAGCCCAGCAGAAACTGCTCGCAGCCAGGTTTAGGCAGGCGCCTCTGCGCACACAAGTTCCTTCTCTGAAACAACAAGCAGAGAGCCTGTCTAAGCAGAAGCGCTACGAGGCCGCAGCGCGCGCCTACACCTCCCTTCGCCGGTTGAGACCGGCCGACCCTGGAATCGCCTTGGGTTTGGCAGAAGTACTTTCTGAGCTTGGGAAACACAGGGAAGGCAGAGACGCGTTCGGCGTGTATCTCCGTTCATTTCCAGCCGATGGATACGCTCTCTTTCGACTGGCTCAATGCCATGAGAAACTCTCGGTCGAAGCATTCGGCCAGATTCCTAAGATCGACGCCAGTTCGTACCGCAATCACCAACTGCTGGCTGAGTCGTGTCTGGAGCGGTCTGACTGGGGCGCGGCAGTGACGGAGTTCCAGAACGCATTGGCCGTCAAGACCGACGACAGCGAACTTTATTTCGGTCTCGGGCGAGCGTACTTGAAAGCCGGAAAGATTGCTGAAGCTGCCGAGCAGTTCCAGATGGCGCTCAAGCTGGATCCCTTCGATCCATCGGTCACCTACTCGGTCGGCCTTTGCTACTATCTCAGTCGCGAGCCCGAAAAGGCCTTGATCTTCCTGAAGAAGGCGGTGGGACAGGATCCAGGTCTGTTGACAGCACGCGAACAGCTTGGCCGGGTTCTAGTGATGCAGGGCCAGCACGCTGAAGCGATTCCAGAGCTGGAGGCCGCTCTTTCTGTGGACAACGATGGCTCGGTGCACTACTTGCTCTATGTGTGCTACCGAAAATTCCAGAAAACGGACAAAGCAAAAGCCGCTCTGGAAGCCTCAGAGCGGATCAGAGCTCGCAATCGGGAACTGGTTGAGTCGAAAGTTGGGGAAAGTTCGTCACGCCCATAACACATTGGCGCGCACTCATCGTCAAAGCGATTGGTTGCGCAAGCCTATTTATCCCCCCCCGCAAGGACCGAATTGGCCGGCCAGCCCACCGGAGACTCTTCGCCCTATGGTTGATCCCTGCCTGCGAATTTGGCACCCGGAAGGGCAAACCAAAACTCTGCTTCGGAAGCTCTTCAGGTGTCTTCCGAGAGGCGATCCCATTTGGACTCGCACTCTCGTCCCGAAGGCGCGTCACGTCCTGGGCGTACGACGGCCGGCTCAACGTGACCGAGCGGACCCGCATCGCCACTCTGGGTTTCGCGACCTGCCAAGTTTCTCGTTCGTTCAAACGTCAGGGACGCGGACGAGCGAGAAAGCTCTCGCTTCCGTCGAGGAGATCTAGCTGACCAGGGGCTTCGCCCTTGATATCCCGGTTGCGATCGGTAGGGCGTGGCGTCCTCACCGCATCCACCACTAGCCTGGATTTCCACGGAAAACCATTTGCCTAAGTGACACCCGCCAAGCCGACTTGGGCTGCCTTTGAAACGCAGAAGGAATGCGGTGTTTCGACCGCAACAAATTTCAACCACAGATTGCGCTCGGCTATTGCTTATCTAATAGGTGCGCCTATATGTGTGTTTGTTTGTCATTCACTTTTATCGCATCGTTGTGAAGAAGCAGAACCTCAAACACAACTGATCGCTCGGGATGCCGACATTCATTGAGACTAGTCACATACTAGT
>VFZK01000278.1 GCA_016871215.1 Acidimicrobiia bacterium
CATCTATTCAACTAACGTTGGGACAGTAGTGTGAACCGTTAGGACGAATCTGAGGCAGCAGCTCGGAGGGAATCGGCGCGGCGATGCGATGCGCTTCGAGCGCGGCTGCATAGCGCTCCTGAATCTGAATCGACTGCAGCGATCCGTCGAGCACGCCATGCTGCGCCGAGACGCCGTCGAGGCTGCCGAACTGGGTGATAAGGGGCAGTCCGTCCGGAAGCCCGAAGTCCCACACGGTGAGCTTCACAGGAATCTCGATCATCTCGCCTTCCCCCAGTCGTATAGAGACGCTGCCGCGATAGGCCCCAGGAAACTGATCTGCCGGAACGGAAACGTCGCCCCACAGATGCTGGTTTCTTCCTGGCCAGACGGTAAAGCCACTTCCCGGAAACCGTGCACCAGACAGCGTGTAGGAGACCCGGCCGTCCTGCTCCTCACGGTTCAGGCGTATGCCCAAGACGGGCTTCCCATCGTACGGGTTCACCAATGGCACCAGAGGATCAGGCCACCAGCCAGGCGGCTCCGCCGAGTAGGGGCTAGGGTTCCTTACGTACACGTACTCCTGGCGGTATAGCTGGATCTGGTTGCTGGAGATGCGATGGCCTGAGCTGTCGTTCAAATCTGAGACAGAGGCCGTCACTCCATCCAGCTTCTGACCGGCAGAGGAGACGACAACCTGAAACGACTCGACCTCTTTCCGTGCAGCCGCAATCTCGACGACGTTCTTCGAGCCCGCCTTGCTAGTTGGCTGTACACGCGTCAGCGAATGTTCCACCCAGACACGAACGCCTTGATCGGGGCGAGCTGCCCCGGATTCTAGAGTTTTGAACATCCACGACGTCAGGACCAGGATTGCCAGAAGGCCGGCCTGACGCGCAGTGCTTCGATCGATCATCGTGTGCAACCCCAATGGGGATGTCATCTTAGCATATGCGGATCCTGCGGCATGGATTGGGGCAAGCCAGGGTCCCATCTGAGTCCGAGTCCCTCCTTGACGATCGGGATAGCGGGAAGCTCAAGTCACTCCATATCGGTAGCTCGCCCACCAGACCAGGCTCCGCGTGGGCCTAACGCGTGGCAGAGCTAGCTCTGACGGGACTCTCCCTGAGGAGGCGGCAAGTTTGGGGGTTCCCGCAGCGTCGACGACGGCAGGCCAATCGCCGCCTTTGCGGTTCTAACAGCCGCGGATGGTGAACTCCAACCGGCAGGTTGTGTTGTTGCGGCAAAACTTCTAGATTACACAGGGTCGTGCCTTGCATGGCAGCCACTGCGGCCCGGGCGTTATGAAACTCTTTCTCGGAATCGACGGCGGCCAAACCGCCACCAAATGCATTCTGGCGGAAGCATCGGGGCGGGTGCTCAGCGCTGGTCGAGGCGGCCCAGCGATTCACCTCAAAGACCAAGCCACCCGCGAACACGCGCGCAAGGTACTCCATGATACGGTTCATCAAGCGTTGGACCAGGCAGGACTGCCTGCGACAACCGAAATTGCTTGTGCGTTTCTCGGCTTCAGCGGAGTTGCTGGACCTGAGACCTCAGCTGCAAAAACCTACTGCAATTTGGTCCGGGAACAATTCGCCGTCCGGTCCATTGCGATCGATCACGATGCGCGAATCGCGCTAGCCGGCGCGATCCCATCGATGAATGGGGCGATTGCCATCGCAGGCACGGGCTCGATTGCCTTCGCCATGAACGCGAACCGCGACAGTGCGCGCGCGGGAGGTTGGGGGTACCTGCTGGGAGATCCAGGCAGCGCGTACGAGATCGGGCGCCAGGGACTCGCTGCGGTTTCGATGGCCTATGATGGCACCGGACCGGCGACGCAACTGTCTTCACGGCTGCTGCAACTGCTCGCGATTCACCACGCGTCCGAGATCACCCAGGCAGTCTATCAAGATCCATCGCCTAAGTTGCGAATCGCCAGTGTCTGCTCAACCGTTGCGGCCGCTGCCGTGTCCGGAGATCCCGTGGCGTTGAGCATTATCGAGAGCGCCGGCCGCGACTTGGCTACCATGGCCTGTGCAGCGGCCCGAAAACTCGCGCCGTCCCCCCTTGTTTTCTCGGGCATCGGAGGTGTTTTCGATTCCTGTGAACTGCTCAGGAAGTTCTATGGTGACTTCTTGCTCCGCGAGTGCTCAGCAGCAGAAGTCGTCGAACCCGCGTTCCCACCTTTGGTCGGCGCGCTGATGCTGGCTTTCAAGCAGGGGGGAGCTGGCACGTCAGACGAAACCATCGAGCAAATCCGGCGCACCTACCCGCCAGTTCTCGATTCGACACGATGAAAACCAGCAGCGATCCTGTGCTGTAACGGTGGGCAGATGGGCGACCTGGCGTTTGTCACGACGAAGGGATACGACTATGGAAGTCTTGAACGAGACTGCCATCCTTGGCATGCAGGGAGCGGAATCGAAAAGGAGCCCTATGGCTGCACAATCGTTCATCGCAATCGATACTAACTCAATGCCCTGGGAAGAGCGCTTCAACGAAAAGCTGGGACGCGCGCTTTACCGGAAGAACCTGATCGAAGATGCAGAGACCGGCATGGAAGTCCGCCTGGTGCGATACCCGGCGGGCGTCATCAACCCACGGCATACTCATCCTTGCGCTCACGGCATGTTCGTACTCGAAGGAATATTAGCGACCCACTCCGGCAACTACGGCCCGGGGACCTTCGTCTGGTTTCCCGAAGGCACCCCGATGGAACATGGAGCCAGTGCTAGTGGAGACACCACCGTGGTGTTCATCACGAACAAGCCATTTGAAATCCACTACGAATGAGAGGTTGCCACCTTTCTCTTCGTGCTGAGTGCGCCACCGGATTTTTCTGACTCTCGGTGCCAGCAACGAGCGCCGGTTTCTTCACTTCTTGCTATTCCAAGCCACCAAGGGAAGTACCTGCCCAACCGTGAACGAACGCTAACTTGCTCCGGTCTCTTGTTCCGCTGCTCTCGCGCTGTCATGACGGGCTGATTCGCTGGACTACTTTGAAGAGGAGACTCGGATGACCACGATCGATCTGGCCGACACCGCCAGTTTTATTCAAACCCTCAAACGCCTGCCGGTGAAACTGGATTTACCGGCGGCCATTGCGAACCTCAAAAGGCAGCGCGAGCCGAGTCGCGTCTTCTTTTTCGAGCATGGCGAAGAGCCGCTGGTCAAACAAGCGCTGTGCGATGCGTTCGACCTGTGTGCAGGGTTGAATGAGAATGAGGCTCATTTCAGACTACGCCGCGAAATGAGAATCAAGCAAAGCCTTGGCCAGGAGTTCATGCGCGTGTTTCCTGGTGGAATCCGCTGGCAAGGCTTGCCGCAAAGCATGACATCCGTTCCGCCATCGATTGGACCGATTCAGACCTGGGAAGATTTCGATCGCTATCCCTGGCCGCGAATCGAGCAGGTTGATTTCTCCGACACCGAATGGCTGAACGAACATCTCGAAGACAACATCACCCTACGGTCCATGACCTACCTGTTTCAACAGGTTTCCAATCTCGTTGGCTTGGAACCGCTGTGCATGCTGCTGTTCGACAATCGCGAGCTCGTACGGGCCATCGTCGAAAAGGTTGGGCAATTCTATCTGGATCTGACGCACACGCTCTGCGAGTGCGAGCGTTTTGGCGCGATCAACATCGGCGACGACCTGGGTCACAAGACCAGCCTGTTGGTGCGTCCTGCCGATCTGCGCGAACTCTTCTTCCCGTGGCACAGACGGATCATTCAGGAGGCGAAGTCTCGCTCACGGCTGGGGCTGTTTCACTGCTGTGGGCAGGTTGAGACCATCATGCCCGATCTGATCGACACGGTCGGGATTGACGCAAAACATTCCACACAGGATTTGATCGAGCCGATCACCGTCACCAAACAACGATGGGGCCACCGCGTGGCTCTGCTCGGCGGCGTCGATGTGCATTTCATCACGCGGGGCCATCCGTGCCAAATAGCCGAGTACACACGAAACATCCTGGAGCACTGTGTTTCTGGCGGTGGGTTTGCGTTTGGCGTGGGTAACTGGGTGGCTGATTCGATACCTCTGGAAAACTATCTGGCCATGCTGGCCGCCGCCCGGGCATACACATGACATCATTTGATGGCCCAGCCAAGCCTGCCCGGCTGCCACCCGGCGTCTTCGGGCAGTTCCAGACTTTCCGGGAAACCTGAATCCGCAGAGAGCTGTGGAAAAATTGATATATCGGTCGCGTCTGACACTAAGCGTGCACAGGAGCGCCGGCTCCACCCAGGTGGAACGCGCGTTACGCACGTGTTTTCGGCTGCGGATTCAGAGCCTCTATGGATAGCATCTTTGTCGGGTCAGTTGCTTCACTGCCCCAGAGCGTCAGTGGTCAGAAATCCGGGCTAACTTGGGGCTAACTTGCCGGCAACGACAAGGCAGTTGGTGCCCAAGCCATGATAGTGGCTGGAGGTCAGATAGGAAAGCCGTCTACCAGCACGCCGATGAGGAACAACAGACAGATGGTGGAATTGTAGGCGAGGTGAACGACGAAGCTCGGCAACAGCGCGTCGGTTTGGGCTCGGATCGAGGAGAGCGTAAACCCTACCACCGTGATCAAAATAATGGCCGGCCAGCTGCCCCACAGTTGGCTGACGTGCACGCCTGAGAAAAGCAGCGCTGTGGCCACCAAGGCGCCAGCCTTCCCGAAACGGCGCTCGACAACCGGATAAAGGAAACCTCGAAAGATAATCTCTTCCACAAACGGTGCTACCAACACTCCCAAGGTGGCGAACAGAAAAGCGGTCAGCGGAACTTTGAGCAGCTTCTCGATGGGTGACTCCTGGGGATTGGGAAACAACGTGGATGTCCCCAGAACGGCCAGAGCCAGCACAATCCCTGCAGCAATGCACCAGGGGACACGCAGCTGAGACTTGGGGCGCCACTTCAGGGACTCAAGAAACGGGGCATTGTATTTCAGAGTGATCGTGAAATAGATGAAGAGCCAAATGAGCAGATCGAGCAGAGCCTGGAACAGGAACAGGTAAACGCCTTCATAGGAAGGCTGGAGCAAGAACCGCAACGCGGGCAGCTTCGAATGCACAAGGTGCTTGGCAGCCTCACCGGCCGCGGCCAGCATCACGATCGAAAAGGCAGCGAAGGAGAAGAGGAACGCGACATCCCAACCAGACCACACGGGAAACGGTGGCCGGGACGAGGCGGCAACTTCGTTTCGCTCCGAATTCTCGACAATCGGCAGGGGGCCAGGGCGGTCGGTCATCTACGTTTCCGACTCGATCAGCGCTGCTGCCAGCAGGGGAATCATCAGTTCGTGGTGACCGGTGAGCTCGATGCCTTGGCCCGAGCCGCGCGTCGGACGCTTGACCACGTTGTGGTGGGGGCGATAGTGCTGAAGAAAGTCCAGATTCACAGTGGTGAATCTCTGCAGTGGAGCCCCGAGGTTTCTCACCAAGCTGACAGCTTTGAGGAAGACTTCAGGCAAGATCACGGCTGAGCCGCAATTGAGGTAAACTCCGCCCTCATTCAGATCGCGAACAATCGCCGCCAGCAGACGGAAGTCCTGCAGACTGCCGCGGCCCAGCAGTCCACCGTCTGCCGAGGGGTGCATATGGATCGTGTCGGTGCCGATGCCGACATGAACGGTCACCGGTATCTTCCGCTGAAACGCAGCCGCCAGCAGGCTCGCTTGGGCAAACGGAAACCGGTTCGACCGATCGTCGAGGTAAGCGCCGATGGCTTCGCCGAGGCCTTGGCCGCGGCCAACGCCTTCCACGATGGCTTCGTTCATCCCTTCAGCCGTCTCGTGGCTCATCCCGAAGTCGCCGTCCTCCAACTCACTCTCCACATCTTCAGAGGTCGAACCGGCCAAGGCGATTTCAAAATCGTGAATGGCGCTGGCGCCGTTCAATGCCAGCGCGGTCACAAACCCTCGCTCCATCAGATCGATGAGAACCGGGCTGAGACCGCACTTGATCACATGGCCTCCCAAACCCCAAATGAGCGGCTTCTTCAGCGATCGCGCCGAAACCAACGCCTGAACGACCCGCCGCAGAGCTGAGCCAGCCAGAAGGTTCGGCAATGAATCGATCCATCCGCTGAGCCCATCGCCCTTCCGGTAGACCTTCCCAAACTGCCCTAGCCCCACTTTGGTGGCTCGCTGCTGGATGGACCTGGAACGAACTTTCGAGTTGTCGACCGGTTCGTACGGATAGCGCATCATTCCCGGCATTATCGAAGGCCACCTGGGTTATTGCAACTGCATTCTCGGCGGGGTATCGGGCCTCGGATCGAATAGTGAATGTCGACCGGCACGAAGAACCTCATGCGTCCAGCTAGGTTTAGGAAAGGCCGAACTATTCCATCCTTGGCGACTCCAGACAACAATTTCGCAGAACTCAAGCAACACTTGCTGGCCATCGACGATAACACTGCCAGCACCGGTAGAGATTGCTCCGGTGGATGCTCCACCAACGAAAAGGAGGTCTAACGACCATGCAAATTTCAAACGTCAGTGCAAGAGCTACTCAAATCATCGATGATTGGTGTGGAACCAAACCTCGGCCTCTTCCCTCTCCTGGCCCCAAGGGACCGCAGATTTTGGACAAGCGCAGCCTGGTCGGCTTTAACCCTCAGCCCGAGCCGCCGAAGGTTCATGTCGATGAGTTCTGTGGCACAGTTCCGAAGAGATTCCCTTCGCCGAATCCTCCACTTCCGCACAGACTGCAGGGCTAATGCCCAAGCTGCAGTAATGGCCTGCTAGGAACACGTGACCAGCATCTCCTCTCCGACTGCGAGGAGATGCTGCTTTTTCATCCTTGGTCCGACAATGAGCCGGGAATCCAGGACGATTCCAGGCACTCTAGCCCAAGTTCCCCAGAAAAAAACTATTTTGGGCAAAACTGAGGGACAAGGGAAGCAGAAGGGTTAAGTTTTCAACGAGTGATTATCCAGAAGGGTGTGTAGTGGAAACCTGGACTTGCCCCCAAAAGTGAGACAAACGGTTAAGATGCAGAATTCAGCGAATGGAGGAATGCATCATGAGTTTGTCTCGGAGGCAGTTTAGCAGAGAGTTCAAGCTGGCGGCGTTGCAGAGATTGGAGCGAGGATCGTTGGTTGGAGAGGTGGCGCGGGCATTTGAGATAAATCCGAATATGCTGGATCGCTGGCGGCAGGAGTTTCGGCAAGGTCCGGGGAACGCGTTTTCAGGGTCAGGTCAGCGGCGGTGGGAAGAAGGGCGTGTGGCTGAACTGGAGCGCAAGATCGGACAGCAGGCCCTGGAGATTGATTT
>VFZK01000279.1 GCA_016871215.1 Acidimicrobiia bacterium
GGACAATCTCAAGGTTTCACGAAAGGCGCACTGGGAGAGGCTCTCCGCGAGAGTGACGCCCTTCCGGATGCCGCCTGGAAGGTCAACTCCGAGTCCTTCCCAGCACGTTCAGGGACGAGGCTGAACAACAGAAAACTCCTTGACGAATATCAGCCATCGAGCGTTCCATCGATTCTGAGCTCGCCGACGTAACCTACGACGCCTCGGGAACAATTGTGACGCCGGGTCTCGTCGACTTGCTCATCCATGGTTGCCATCTCGTCTCCCCTCTGAGCGTACCCGACGACCATTACTGCCTTGGGCGGGGCGTCACGACAGCCATAGACGCGGGCAGCGCGGGTTGCGGCACCTTTGCAGGCTTTCGCGCGTTTGCGACTGGAAGCGGAGGGGCAAGACGTGCTGGAGGAAGCGGTGGAGGAATTGGAGGGCGGGGAGCCAGTGGCCCTCATCGGACAGGCCGCCGGCTGGAACCAGGTAGTGAATGTGGGGATGAAAGAATCGGCACTCACAGTACCCTGAGTGCAGAAACCAGCCACGTTCGGGTTTTCTACCCGTTCCACCCGCTGTACAACTTTACTCTTCAAGTCATCCGAAGACCCAAGCGAGCAGACGGTGGCGCCCAGAGAGCCCAGCTCTCCGAAACCCTTGTCCAGAGCCAGTCTTGTGACATCCGGCAGCCGCACTCGCGCAATCTCCTTGATACGACTCAAGTAAGCATTCTTCTCCTTTCGGTTCGTTTTCGGATCGAGAAAGCTGTTGCCTAATTGGTTCTTTGGCTCTATAGTGCTGCGAGTTTTTTGAGACCTCAATCAGCTCACCCCTGTACCTCAAAGGAAGTTCTATGGAAAGCCCGAAACAGAGCCGGGAAAGTTTGTCCTCGAGCCAGGCCAGCCGCCTGAAATTCGAAGACCAGTTGCGCGACGTCATTATGATCCAGCTGGACAAGCTTTCGCAGGATGGGAAAGAGAAAGCGCTCGACTACATCAACCTGCTCATTGACCTCGAGCAGAAGCGCTTGGAATTCAACCGGCGGCAAGGACTTCTTTACAACTGGGGTGGGGACGAGCCGTCACTGTGAATCGGGCCTCCTCTTCCGAATTGGCGCCTGAGGCGTTGTCGAGTCTAGGAGTCGCTCCTTGTTTTGACGGTCGTGGTCGTGCGTACGCTCGGTCCGATCGGGAAGTCTTTCCCAACCACGTTCTTGTTGCCAGACACTCATTGTATCCGCGTTTGCTGGGCAGCCAGCAAACTCCAAGGCTTGCGATGCCTCCGCAAGGATCTGCCCACCTCGACCGCGGTATGTGAGAGCTGTGCGCCGGGGCAGGCAATCCCGTCCCCAGGTCTGTGAGGCCACGACGGACGCCCATTCGCGGTTTCGCTGCACCGTTTCGTGAGCAGTGGACTCCGATGCCTAACTGCCGATGTGCCGCATTGTCATCATCCTGATTCTGATCTCCACCTCATCACTACCGCTGCTGGCTCAAAGTAAACCGCAGCGGGCCCAATTTCGATACAAGGTCGACGCAACCCAAGCCGCGAAAAGGCTGCTGACCATCCAAGTCCAGATCAATGGCCTGCCAGAAGGTGAGAATGTTCTTGCCTTTCGCGATTCCGAGGATTCACTTTCCCAACGCGTTACCCGCATCAACCAGCAGTCGGAGGAAGGAAGCGAGTCGCTCCTTTCTGTACAGGATGGCCGTTTCCTTGTCGAAAGCACAGAGGCCGAGACCGTCCGGATTTCCTTCCAACTCCGGAGCGAGAGCTTCCAGAACCTCGACCACGCCACCTACGTTGACGCCCGGCGTTGCGTATTTCATCCGCAAGACATTCTTTTGCAGATCGCGAATCAAGAACCGAAAGTGGTTTTGTCTTTTGTTCTTCCAACCGAGTGGAAGGCTGTCGGCTCGTTGCGCCCAAGTGCCGATGGAACGTTTTCTGTCCACTCCAAACAGGTTCTGCCGTTCTACCTGGGCAAGGCTGAAGAAGCGCGAGATGACGACCTCGGACCTCTGTCGATTGCGATAGAGCCTGGCTGGCCTCCTGCGCCGGAAGCGATCGCGGCGCTGCGCCAGCAGCTCCATTTCAGGAGGAAAGCTAACCCGAGTGCTGGCGCACCACTGCTGGCCGTGTTCCTGGAGCCATCCAGTCCTCTGCCCGTCAAGGATGCGCTCGGTTCGCCCTCCCTGCTGGCACTGGCTATCCCGCCGGACTTGTCTGACCCGTTGGTTGCCATCCGAAAAACGCATCAGACCATTGCGCGCGGTTTCGTGCGAACACAGCTGCCTGCCATTTCCGATCTCTCCGCAATCCTCGATCCGGAGAAGCTCATCAACTATCTGGCATTAAAGTCGTGTCTTAAGACGGGTGTTCTGGGGAGAGCGGAGTTTTTGAACACACTCGCTGTCGAATTGTGGAACTCTTTTGGAGAGCCCGCTGAGACGCTGCCTAAGCCTCGCGCCGGGGCGAGACCTGCGCGCAATGCAGCGCCAACAACGGCCCGGACCCGGTACTGTGGCCTGCTGCTGGATCTGGCTTTCTCGCTGTATGGAGAGAACATCCAATCGCTAGACGGATTTCTCTCCACCGAATTCGCCACGCCCGCCGCAGATCCGATCACGGAAGCCATGCTGCGAAGAAGGCTGCGCCGCGAACCGAAGGCAGCGGCAGCTTTAGCGGGAATCTGGCAGGAGGATCCGCAGACGATTGGCGATCTTCTGAGGCCGCACGGGCTCCTCTTCGAGCACCAGGAATTACCTGTCTTCGACTTCCAGCTGAACGAAACCTTTCACATTTCGCGGCTGGAAACATCGACTGGACGCGCTGCACCTTTGTTGGAACCAGGTGACCGGATCATCGCTATTGGAAATCGTCATCTTCTGCTGCCCGATGACTTGCTGAAGTCCCGCAGCCAGCTCGTTCCGGGGCAGGAAGTGCAACTGGAGGTCGAGAGGCAGGGTGTGCCCATGCGAGTGACGCAGCGGGTCGCCAAAGAAGTCGTTGTGCGGCTTGAGATCAACAAACTGGCTGACGCCGACAAACAGCTAAAACTCGAAAGGTTTCTTGGTGCCGAAACCACAGAGAACTGAACGGAGAGCGGCTTGTTAGCCAAAGGGGCAAACGACTTCAGACTGAGCCGGGGGGCTAGCGCACTGCCCGACCCATCTCTACACTGGCTAGCGCATTGCGGGCTTGAAGTATTGCAGGCTTGGATTCTGGCGGCATAGAGTCCTCAAGTTTGTTCAGGATGGCGGCGTGTTTCTGCAGAACTCTCCGAATGGCCGCCTCTTGTCGCTGCATGTCCATGCCTAGGTCCCGTCCCCATGCGACCGCGACGCTGGCTCCCTGCAGCGCAGACCTGTAACCACAAAGCGTTTGCGCCATCGCTGCATAAGCCTCTCGTCCGCGCAAGCGCTTGGCTGCCTCAACCTTCCGATCGGCTATCCTAAGAAAAGCAGCCACCCGTTGAGCCGGCCGCTTGGCCGCATAAGCAAACTCTTCCTCGGCCGGCGACAACCGGTCTTCAGTCATTGGTTCCCGCGCCCCGGTGATATCTTGGGCCTCACCGGAAGAAGCCCGTGCACCCGCGAAAAAGGTAAGAAAGCCCAGGTGCAACAAGACGAACAGAAGGCGGCGGTGCATCGCTTGGGTTGAATTCACGGTTTCCATCCTCTATACTGCGTCGGCTGCATGTCCCTGTTTACGGCCTCGGAAAGCAAGACCTTTAGGGCTTTCCCGTTTGCAGGCAATCAAGAGACAGCTTTTACACGGCTTGCCAGGATGGTATGAATCCACAGTCGGTCACAAACGAAGCCATGTCGCCAAGCGACCTGACGCGCTTGGAGGCTGAGGTATCCCGCAGGCTCGGTCTTTTCAATGAAATCGGGCGGGTGGTACTCTCCGCTTTGGATCAGGACGCGATCTACAAGGTGGCGGTGGATGCGATTCGCTTCTCGATGGGATTGAACCACGTGGCGCTATTTCTGATCGACTACCAGTTTTCGGACCTCGTGCTGAAGGCTCAAACGGGCGATTTTCTGGGCATCATTCCTAACCACATTCGAAAGAGTCTCAACTCGGGCTTTCTGGGCAGGGCGGCCCAGAGCGCGCAGGTTCAGACGGTCGTTGTCTCTCGTGACAATCTGAATGAGACACTCGTAGGACAACCGGTTCGTGAAATCTATGTTCCGGTGAACATCGCCGGCCAGCCCTATGCCGTTCTTTACGTTGCCTGTGACCCATCCGCCAATACCCGTCCGTTCGAACTGAATGCCTTCCAGACAATCGCTGGATTGCTGGGCATAGCGATCGAAAATGCCCGGCTCTTCTCGGAAGTGAATCAAACTCAGAGAGATTTGGGGCTTCTGCTCGACTCGAGCAAGGATTTGAATTCCTCGCTCGAGGTCAACTCCATCATCGACCGTCTCGCCTACCGCCTGCTGGACTTGATCGCCGATTCGCGCCTGGCTGTCATTCAATGCCAGGACGAAGAGAAAGCCACCCTAAAGCGCTACTACAGCAAAGCGAGCATCGAGAACAAGAACTATCTGGTTCTCACCATTCGCATAGCCGACCATCCTGAGTTGACGGAACCCTCGATCAGCCGGAGGACAATGGTCACGTATCATGCCGAAAGCAGCATCTTGCCGCGCAACGTGGCTGACCAGCTCAAGTCCACCGAGACCACACCCTTTCTGGTTATTCCGCTGATCGCGAAAGACGCTCTCGTCGGTTTCATCGTCGTCAACAAGTTTGGGTTTCGCCGCAGTTTCAGCGAGAAGGAAGTAGGCATCTGCCAGGCGCTGGCCAACCTGGCCTCGATTTCCCTTCAGAATGGCAGCTTGTTCACCCAAATCAATGCTGCAAATGAACAACTCAAGCGTCTGAGCAACTTGAAGTCAGACCTATTGCATATCATTTCGCATGACCTGAAGTCGCCTCTGACGGTGATTTCCGGGTACGCAGAGATTCTGATGGATGGCCCTGAGCGAATGGCCGAGAACTGGGAATCGATTCTGCAGGAAATCGTTTCTCAAACGCGCATGACGACTCGCTTGATCGAAGACACTCTCGCCATTTCAAGAATCGAAACGGGCATTATCGAGCTCAATCTCGAAGACGTCGACGTGCTGCACCCGATCGAGAATCTGGTCGCCATTCACCAGCACGAGCGCAACTTCAAGAAAGATGTCGCGCGAGACCTGCCTACAGTGCGCGCTGACAAGCTGCGGTTGCACGAGATCCTGGACAACCTGATCACCAACGCTATCAAATACTCGGAGGCGGGCAACGAAATCACCGTGTCTGCTGTGCCTGATTACGGGAAACGCTGTCTTGTCATCAGCGTGAAAGACACGGGCTTCGGAATTCCTGAGAGCGAGATACCGAACCTGTGTTCAAGAAATTCTATTGCATCAAAAACGACGCTTCGCGCCGTATCAGTGGAACGGGCCTTGGCCTATACATCGTCAAGCAGATGGTAGAGGCTCATACCGGGCAAATCTGGGTCGAGAGCAAGCTTCATCAAGGAAGCACTTTCTCTTTTAGTCTTCCCCTGGCTATGGCGTGAAACACGTCGGACCACTGAAGCTGTTTCGTCCGCCCGGTGAGCGATGGACGGTCCAGGGAGTCGGTTCTCAGGGTCCAGCCTGCGGTCATCGACACAGCATGAACCTTCGAGTCGTTGCTTTGGGACTCTTGCTCTGTTGCGCCGCGCTGCAACTCAGTGGCTGTTCTCGCAGGCGAGTGCACGCGTCGAATCCCGTCCAGGCACCGGCCGATTCGTTGCTCGGAGAAACGACCGGCTACGCTTCCTGGTATGGCCATCCCTACCACGGCCGCCGTACTTCCAATGGCGAAATCTACGACATGAACACGATGTCGGCAGCGCATCGCACGTTGCCGTTCGATACCGTGGTCAAGGTCAATAACCTATCGAATGGCAAAACTGTCGCCGTGCGCATCAACGATCGCGGGCCCTTTGTCAAAGATCGTGTCATCGATCTCTCGTACCGCGCGGCCAAAGAAATCGATATGGTCGGTACAGGAACCACCCGTGTAAGCCTTGAAGTCTTGAAGACCGTGCCGAGCCCCTTCCCTCTGGCCGTGCAGGCCGGATCGTTTCGAGAGGAAGCGAACGCGAAAAAACTGCAAGCGGACTTGCAAAGAAATTTCTCGCCCGTCTCTATTCAGGAGTTCCAGTCCCCTGCAGGGACGTTCTACCGCGTGTTGGCCGGGCAATTCAAAGATGCCCAAGAGGCGCAGGCCGCCCTTCAAACGCTGCGGACACGGGGCCTAGACGGGTTCATCGTTCGCCTTAGCCGCTAGCCACGAAGTTCAAGCGTCCCAAACAGAAGAGCGAACATCTCGGTTCGCCCAACCCAAAACGGCGAACGTTCCCCAAACACCTGCAGCCTCTGGAAAGAGACGCCTGCTGAAAACGCTTTCGGCAAGCGCTCCACCGCCATGAAAGCCAAGTTGCTTCTCGTTGCGATGTTTGCCTTCTTTGGGATCGGCGCCTGGCACTTTGGACGGCTGCGCACACTTCAAAAGCATCCAAATCCCCATGTCCTATCAAGTCGTCCGACTTTCGGGCTGCTGAGCTGGAACTTGGGCTACTTCGACTATGAGGCCGATTCGCGAGCCCAGGACCGAGACCTGAAGGCCATCGCAGCCGCCATTGCCGAAGCGGATGCGCGCCTCGTCGCCCTTCAGGAGATCGCTCACCCTGGCCAGCTCGCTCTGCTCAGCGATTTGTTGGAAGGCCGCTACCGCTATCGCGCGTTCGCCCGGGGCTTTCGCACGGATCGCTTCGTTGCCTTTCTCTCTGAAGACCCGTTCGAGGAAGAAGTCCAGGTGGCAACCTCTGTGGGCCGGGACGCTCTGGCGATCACCGTAAGCATTCCGTCTCAGGGAATGGTTAGGAGACCTAAATAAATAAACTGCACCACAAAAAAGTGCTGAACAAATGACCGTCGGTCGCGCGATAAATGCTGGGGAATTGTGGAGTAAAGGTAACCCAGCGTATGAAGGAAGCGATTTGGAAAGGCGGGAAAAAAGATCGAAGGTTGTATCAAAAAGTGCGAGCAGAAAGACAGCGGTTGATACGGGAAAAGTACGATCGGTTGGTGCCGTGCATGGACGAGCGTGGCCGAAGGTTATGGGCGGGTAGCGAAGCGATCGGGTTTGGCCGTGGTGGCATTAGAGCTGTGGCCGAGGCGCTGGGAATGAATAAGAGGACGGTGATGGAGGGACGGCG
>VFZK01000280.1 GCA_016871215.1 Acidimicrobiia bacterium
AACCCACTCAGGTACCCGTGGATGACAATGCGGTCAAAGCAGTGGTATACAAACACCAGCAGGCTGCCAAACAGCTTTGCGAACAATTCCATCGGTCGTCTCCTTTGATCCTGCCTCGATAACAAGACCATCGTACAGCCGACCGATGGAATCAAAATTTCAAATATGTTTGGCTAGATCTTCGACAAAACTCTGCCTGACGCTTGGCCTACCCCACGCTTCCACAGTTTACGACGCCGAGCGCACCAGCTTCAGCAACGGGCCCGGTCGAGGGCCGATTCCCGCATAAAAGGCGCTTATCACAGCCATAAAATGAAAACGCTTGCTATCGGATGCATTTAGGGTAAGCTCTCTCGCGATTTTGCGGAGCGCCACCGCCGCCCAGGCAAAACTCAAGATCTCCGGCAGGACAACGGCGTCCACGCGATCGGGAGTTTTTCTCTTTCAGTGGGCGTTTTTTTTGCCTGGTCCTTTGGAGGACTGGAAGCCCAGCCTTCAGGGAACCGAGTGTCGCAAAGAGGGCTTCTATACATCTCATTCTTTAAGGAGCGAAATCAAAATGAGCGGAAGTGTCTCTCGTTTGCAGGCCATCTCGGCCGTGACAAACTACAAGCCGATTTCAGCGCCGCTAAACTTCGCTGAAACGCCAGCCAAGGCCCTGTTTGGTTTGAACGTCTTCAGCCAGGCCGTGATGCAGGCCACACTGCCCAAGGCGGTGTTTAAGTCATTGAAGAAGACGATTGAGACGGGCAGGCCTCTGGACGCCTCGGTGGCAGACGTAGTGGCAGCCGCCATGAAGGATTGGGCTATCGAGAAAGGCGCCACGCACTACGCTCACATATTCCATCCACTAACCGGGCTGACTGCCGAAAAACACGATAGTTTCATCGAGCCCGACGGGCAGGGTGGCGCAATCGCTGAGTTTTCAGGCAAACAGCTCATTCAAGGCGAGCCAGATGCTTCCAGCTTTCCCTCCGGTGGCATTCGTTCCACTTTCGAAGCCCGTGGCTACACGGCTTGGGACGTAACCAGCCCAGCCTATATTCTGGAAAACCCGAATGGAACGACCTTGTGCATTCCAACCGCCTTCGTCTCGTGGACCGGCGAGGCGCTGGACAAGAAGACGCCGTTGTTGCGGTCCATGCAAGCGTTGGACAAGCAAGCCCAGCGCATTCTTAGACTCTTCGGCCACGCGAACGCCGCGCGGGTCACGGCGACTGCCGGGGCTGAACAGGAATATTTCCTGATCGACCGCAATTTCTTCTTCGCCCGCCCCGATCTCCTCAATGCCGGTCGCACGCTGTTTGGCGCTAAGCCGCCCAAAGGGCAGGAATTCGAAGATCACTATTTCGGAGCCATTCCCGAGCGCGTCCTGGCCTGCATGCTTGAGACTGAGCGTGAGCTCTACAAGTTGGGCATTCCCGTTAAAACTCGACACAACGAAGTCGCTCCTGCTCAATATGAAATCGCTCCTGTCCATGAGAATGCGAACATTTCGGCAGACCATCAGCAACTCATCATGATCACGCTGAAGCGTGTTGCGCAGAAATATGGCATGGAGTGCTTGCTGCACGAAAAACCCTTTGCAGGTGTCAACGGGTCAGGCAAACACCTGAACTGGTCTTTCGGCAACGCAACCCAAGGCAACCTGCTGGACCCAGGCGATAATCCACACGACAACGCGCAGTTTCTCGTTTTTTGCGCAGCGGTCATCCGCGCAGTGGATAAATACGCAGCACTCCTGCGCGCCGTCGTGGCATCGGCCAGCAACGATCACCGGCTCGGGGCAAACGAAGCGCCACCCGCAATCATCTCCATCTTCCTCGGCGAGCAGCTCACCGACGTTTTCGCCCAGATCGAAAAAGGCGGGGTCAGATCGTCGAAAAAGAAAGGGACTCTGGCAGTAGGAGTCGACAGCCTGCCCCACCTCCCCAAGGATGCTGGCGACCGGAACCGCACCAGCCCGTTTGCGTTCACGGGCAACAAGTTCGAGTTCCGGGCGGTGGCATCAAACCAGTCCATCGCAGGACCCTTGGTAGCGTTGAACACGATTGTGGCCGAATCACTCGACCATATTGCCACGGAGCTTGAAGGCGCCACCAAAGGGGATGAAAAGAAATTGAACGCTGCCGTGCAGAAGTTACTCAAGGAGATCATCAAAGAGCACGGGCGGATCGTTTTCAACGGAAACAACTACTCCGAAGAATGGCATCAAGAAGCCTCGCACCGGGGACTTGCCAATCTGAAGACCTCGGTGGAAGCGCTTCCCGTCATCGGCAGCAAAGAAGTGGTAGCGCTGATGGAAAAGTACAAGGTCCTGTCCAGGCGCGAAACTCACAGCCGCATGGATATCTACGTGGAACAGTACTGCAAAGCCGTGAACGTGGAAGCGAACTTGATCATCGAAATGGCGAAGACAAAGATCTATCCGGCCGCTTCACGCTATCAAGGCGAGCTGGCTGCAACAGCGGCGAGCTTGAAGACTGCGGGATACGAGCCTGACTCGAGCGCACTCGACGAGGTCATCACTCTCACGAAGGGCCTGCAGGAAACCACCGCATCGTTGGAAGCGGCCATGAAACGACATGGCGCAAAATCTCCGCTCGATGAAGCCCGGCACTTCTGCTGCGAAGTCCTTCCGGCGATGGAAAAAGTAAGACACTACGTCGATGCTCTCGAAGCCGTGGTTGCCGACGACCTCTGGCCTCTGCCGACCTACCAGGAGATGCTGTTCATCAAATAGCCCGCAGGACGACCGCAAAAGTCTTTCTCTTCAGGCCGCCCCCCTGGGCGGCTTTTTCTTTCGAGGGCGGGTTCCCGCAGAATCTCGTCCAGAACGTGAACACTCCCCTGCCACGGGACGACTCATCAGGCGCGCAAGTCGAATCAGCGGTCCGCGCTTCAGCAAGCGTTCGGCCTGGAGTCAAGGACTGCGCGAATTTGACGCGACCTTGGCCTTGACACTCGCCAGACAGCCGATAAAATCCAGGGCACAATCAAAGCGGTTGAGCAGGAGTGTTGTTCCGATGCCCTCCCATCTATCTCGGCGATGCTTTCTCCAGGCGGCGACAACCGTAACTGCATCGTCAGCTCTGAACCTGCGGGCAGCGACTCCGCCCAGACAGCTGAAGATCGCGCATACGACCCAGACACACAGCATCTGCCCCTATTGCGCGGTGGGCTGCAGTGTGGTTATCCACACCCTGGGTGACAAGGCGCGCAATGTTACTCCCACCGTCGTCCACGTCGAAGGAGATCCGGACAGTCCTATTAACCGAGGCACACTCTGCTCCAAAGGAATTGCGCTGAAGGAATTCATTGTCAACGATCAGAGGCTGACACGGCCGCTGTACCGCGCTCCTGGCACGGCAGGATGGACACCGATCTCTTGGGAACAAGCGGTCGATCGGATGGCCCGGCTGATCAAGCAAACGCGCGATCGCGGTTTCGAAGAAAATGACTCTGACGGCCGCCTGGTTAACCGCCTCGCGAATGTTGGCTTGATTGGTGGCTGCACGGACACCAACGAAATCAACTTTCTGCTTTCCAAGTTTCGCTTTGGCGTGGGAATTCTTTCCTACGAAAACCAATCGCGGCTTTGACATGGCCCCACGGTGGCCAGTTTGGCCGCCACCTTCGGACGAGGCGCCATGACCAACGGTTGGACTGACGTTGCCAATGCGGATGTCGTCCTGGTGATGGGTGGCAACCCCGCCGAGAACCATCCCGTGGGTTTTCGCTTCGTTATGGAGGCGAAACGGACCCGCAAAGCGAAGCTCGTTTGCATCGACCCGCGCTTCAATCGAACGGCGGCGTTGTCTGACTGCTACGTACCGATCCGGGCTGGAAGCGATATCGCCTTTCTGGGCGGCCTCATTCACTACGCACTCAGCCACAAGCGGTACCACGCCGACTACGTGCGACTGCACACCAACGCTTCCTTCTTGATTCAGGAAGGATTTGGCTTCAGTGACGGTTACTTCTCGGGCTGGGACTCGGGGCAACACCGCTACGACAAATCGAGCTGGCAATATGAGCTGGATTCTCAGGGTTACGCCAAAGTCGATCCCCGCTTGGAGCATCCCCGTTGTGTTTTCCAGTTGATGCAGAAGCACTACTCTCGGTACACGCCCGAGCAGGTGGCTTCTATTTGCGGTTGTTCTGCTGAAGCGTTCGTCCGCTCAGCCGAGATCGTCTGTTCCACTGGAACCCCGGATCGATGCGGCACCATGCTCTACGCACTTGGCTGGACCCAACACAGCCACTCGGTCCAGTTAATCCACGCAGCAGCAATGCTCCAGTTGCTCCTGGGCAACATCGGAGTTCCCGGAGGCGGCGTCAACGCACAGCGTGGCCACTCCAATATTCAAGGCGCCACCGACATGGGTTCCTGGGACTCGCTTCCAGGGTACCTGAAGGTGCCGCGAGCACAGCAAACCTCACTCGCCGGATACCTGAAGGATGCGACTCCACAGCCACTCCGCCCAGACGCGATGAACTATTGGTCCAATGCGCCCAAGTTCATGGTGAGCCTGCTGACGGCCTACTACAAGGACCGAGCCACCCAAGAAAACGATTTCGGCTATCACTACCTACCCAAGATCGGCACGACCGACAACCACAGCTGGGGCTATCTGTTTGATCGGATGTACGCAGGACAAATTGAGGGGCTGATCTCATTCGGCATGAACCCCGTTGCCAATGGGCCGAACTCCCTAAAGATGATCCAGGCCCTCGGGAAACTGAAATGGCTGATCGTGGTTGAGAACTTCGAGACCGAAACCGCCGCGTTTTGGAATGCGCAGAAACTCGCTGCGAAGGAGTACCCGAACGTCGTCGACTCGAGCGGAGTAGCAACCGAAGTCTTCCTGTTACCTGCCGCCTGCTTCGCGGAAAAAGACGGTTCCTTTGTGAATTCTTCCCGCTGGGTGCAGTGGAAACATGCTGCGTTAGATCCACCAGGGCTGGCAAAACGCGACCAGGAGATCATTGCTGCCCTGCTGTTGAAGCTGCAGGAACTGTACCGTAGGGAAGGAGGAGTCGCTTCCGAGCCGTTGCTTTCGATGAGTTGGAACTACGCCCACCCGTTAAGTCCGTCGCTCGAAGAGGTGGCGAAAGAGATTAATGGCCGCGAGACGCTCACTGGACGGCAACTCTCCAGCTTCGGCGAGTTGAAGGATGACGGCTCCACGTCCTGCGGCAACTGGTTGTACAGCGGAAGCATTACAGACGAAGGCAACCAGATGGCGCGCCGGGGCCAGGAAGATCCAACCGGGCTGGGATTCTTTCCTGGTTGGAGCTGGAACTGGCCAGCCAACCGCCGAGTGCTCTACAACCGAGCTTCTGCAGACGGCGACGGAAAACCCTGGGACGCGAGCCGCGCGGCACTCCACTGGAACGGGCAGAAGTGGGTCGGCGATGTCCCGGACACGAAGGTGGATGCGCCGCCCAGCCGCTTCGGAGCTTTCATCATGTTGCGAGAGGGTGTCGCCAAGCTTTTCGCGCCTGACTTCGCCGAAGGTCCGTTTCCCGAGCACTACGAGCCTGCCGAGTCTCCGGTAACGAATGTCCTCCACCCAAACGTCAACAGCAACCCACTGGCGAAGATCTTTCATAGCGACCTGGATTCGCTGGGGAGTCCGAAGGAGTATCCGTACGTTGCTTTAACCTATCGCCTGACCGAACACTTTCACTACTGGACGAAACACGTTCAGGCCAGTTCAGCGCTGCAGCCCACCTTCTTTGTCGAGCTACCGGAAGAGCTGGCCAGCGAAAAAGGCATCGAAAGCGGCGATCGTGTTCGCATCAAGTCGGCACGCGGCCACGTGGAAGGGCAAGCCCTGGTGACGCGCCGCATGCGCTCGCTGAAAGTCAACGGACGCGCGGTCTACCAGGTCGGGCTGCCCATTCATTGGGGATTCGTCGGACGTGTCAAAGGACCGCTGATCAACAACCTGAGTCCTTCGGTACTCGATCCGAACTCGGGCACGCCGGAGTACAAAGGATTCTTGGTCAATGTGGAGAAGGTGTAGGTCGGCGTCTCTCATACGTACCACCTGGGCATGAGGTGAGGAGTACTTCAGATAAAGTGCGTCCGGTTTTGTCATTTTGCCACGTGTCATCGCACTCCTGGTTGGAAGATGCGAGATGAGAAATGACCGATGCTCAATAGCACGTTTCCGGGCGAAAGCGAGACACTTCTGACACCGTGACATCATGAGTCTTCCCTATACGGTTGCCAAACTCATCGATACTTCCTCCTGCATCGGTTGCAAAGCGTGTGAGGTCGCATGTCAGGAGTGGAACGACCAGGAGTTTACGCTGGGTACTGGCGGGTCTTACCAAACGCTTCCCGACCTCGCGCACCATTTCTGGAACTTGATCAAGTTCAACGAAACGCAGCATGACGGCGGATTGGCGTGGAACATGGCCAAGTACCAATGCATGCATTGCCTCGATCCCGGCTGTCTGCGAGCTTGCCCAGCCCCGGGCGCCATCGTCGTGTTGCCCAATGGTACCGTCGATTTCAACCACGACAGCTGCATCGGCTGTGGTTACTGCATTACAGGATGCCCGTTCGATGTGCCGCGTTTGAGCCCGAAGTCCTCGAAAGTCTACAAATGCACGCTTTGCTCCGACCGCACCGCCGTGGGCCTCGAGCCTGCTTGCATCAAAGCTTGCCCCACCCATTGCCTGAGTTTCGGAAAACGAGAGGACATGCTCGGCGAAGCCGAACGACGTGCCGAGCAATTGCGCAACGACGGCTTCCTGCGAGCTGGTGTTTACAATCCAGCGGGCGTGGGTGGGACTAACGTGATTTACGTGCTCGCTCGTGCCGACCATCCGGAAGCTTACGGTCTCCCGGCAAATCCGCAGATTCCGTGGACCGTGAGCCTTTGGAAGGGTCCACTGAAGTGGCTGGGTAACCTGGTGCTGCTGGGTGGGATTCTTGGAACCTTCTTTCATTACGTGCGATACGGCCCGCGCAGAGCTCATGACCGCCAGGCTTGAACAACAACTGCCTCGCTTCAGCTTCAAGGAACGTGCCGTCCATTGGCTGTCGGCCTTCAGTTTCCTGTACGCCGCGTTGACGGGTCTGGCTCTCTGGTCCCCTTGCCTTTTCTGGCTCGCTTCGATCTTTGGCGGCGGCAACACCATCCGGGGCTGGCATCCCTGGGGCGGAGTGATCTTCTCGCTGAGCCTTGGGTTCATGTTTCGCCAATGGGCGCGCCAGATGCGGC
>VFZK01000281.1 GCA_016871215.1 Acidimicrobiia bacterium
TTGGCAGAACGGATCAGCGACTGGCTCATCGCTCATGCCGGCAGCCTAGCAAATCGGCGCGCAAAAAGCCAGTGGCGATTTACTGCCCCCTTATTTCTTACACTTGGGAGACTTTGACGGAGCCCTGTGTGTGCGCCACCCAAAGTATCGGGACAAGACTTAACATAGTAATACTAGGCGGGCTAGCGCCGACACTTCCTGAAAAGCGATTTCTTATCCGTCACTCGGACTCCTCGTTACCTCACCGCTTGCTGCGCGAGCGGCCGCGCAAACGCCCGGCCGCCAGCGGCGCGCGTACTGCTACGGGACGTTCACGTACGTGCTCGAGCCGGACGGCAGCGTCACGCTGATTCTCTTGGACGGACTCTTCTACGACCACCGGCACAGCGGGCTCGGCAACAGTGACGCGATTCCCTTCAACGTCGCCTTCGATTTGCCCGCGGTGCGTCAGGCCGCGGACGTCGTCCGCGGGGGCTCAGGGTCGTTTGCGATCATGCCCGACGGCCGCATCCTCGCATGGGGCATCAACGCCCGTGGCGACCTGGGCATCACGCCGCTCGCTGAGTTCGAATCCACCGGAATCGCCCGCCGGGCGCCGAACGCCCCGACGCCGGTCCTCGAGATCGCCGACGCCCTACAGGTCGCCGGCGGCAGCGACCACACGCTTGCCGTTACGAGATCCGGCTTCGTCTACAGTTGGGGCTACAACATCGCCGGCCAGCTCGGCCTTGGCGGGATGCCGGACATCAAGTTTAAGAGGGGATCGCAGGCGCCGTGGGTCGTTCCGTACCCGACCCGTATCCGAGAGTTGAGCGACGCCATCGCCGTCGCCGCTGGCGGCTCGCACTCGCTGGTGCTCTTGAAAGACGGCACGGTGCGCGCGTGGGGATCGAACCGGCTCGGGCAGCTCGGGGACGGGACGACGACCGAGCGCAAGTCACCGGTCGTCGTGTCTGGCGTCACGAACGCCACGGCCATCGTCGCGGGCTCGCAGATCTCTGGAGCCTTGCTTCGAGATGGCACGGTGATGACTTGGGGTCGCGGCAACGGTGGGCTCGGCCGGAAGGGCTTCAAGCCTGACGGGCCGCATCCGACGCCGGCACCGGTCGACGGCGTCACCGGCGTGCGCGCGCTCGCCTGCGGCGAGTCGCACATGCTGGCGATCACGGCTGCCGGTACCGTCATGTCGTGGGGCACCAACCTTGTTGGCGAGGTCGGCCATGCCGGGGCTCTGCCCAGGCTCTGCCCGCCCCGGTGCCCGGTCTCAAGAACGTGCGATTCCTGTCAGCCGACGTCGCGCGCAGCGTGGCGACGCTCGCCGACGGCACCATCATGGTGTGGGGTAAGGTGCCGGGCCGCAACAGCAGCGTGCCGATTCCGCTGACGGTCAAAGGGCTGAAGAATCCTCTCTAACACATCTCTAACACGGGAAAGTTCGAAAGGGCCAGATGTCGCCACTTGGCGCGTCGGCCGGCAACCTTCAGCTCTCCTGCCAGCCGTAGCTCGCGCCGGGCGACGGCGCAATGCGGGGCAGAAATAACCGGAACCCGGACGCTGGTCGCTGCTAACCCAGGTTCGGCTCGAAGATGAACTGCAACCGCGCAGCATCTCATTCAAGATCCCGACAGGCAGAAGGTGGCCAATCCTAGCGGATGGCCACCGGCGCCACTGTTGAGCCTGTCCCGCCTTGGATCTTCAACGGCTGCATCACAAACGCAAACTCGTAGGCACGCATGGCGGCTAGCTCATCGAGCTTCAGGTTCTCCAGCAGGTGAATTCCGTACACCACCAAAAAGATCTGATGTACCGGCAGACTCAGTTCGGGATCCGGGTTGGGTGAAACCTCGACGCCCGAGTTGTCGCTGCCTACCAGAAGAGGACTCTGCTTCGCCAGCCAGGCCGCTGCCGTCGTGCCGATGCCTGGGGCGGAACGTCCGAATCTTCCATTGTCCTTTCCCCAGAGACGGCCCCAGCCTGTGTGGATCAGAACTGCGTCACCGGATTGGATGGAGAGCCGCTGCCGTGCCAGGGCCTGTTCGAGATCCTGGACGGTGATTTCGTAAGAGTCGCCGAGCATCTGCACACCCTTCAAGCCGGCCACGTCGATCAGCACACCTCGCGTGAAAATCGTCCCCACCTTTTCGACACCGAGACGATTGAAGCCCGAGCGCGTCGCGATATCGTCGAGCCTGAAGCAGTTGTACATCGAACCCCCAATGGTCTGGTGCGCGAATCCATCGAACTGAGTTCCCACCTGGCCCAACTCGGTAACGAAGAGTTCTTCGTTGCTGCCGCGCCGGTTCAATCCCGGATTCATGAACGTGCGCTTCGTGTAGAGATCGAACCGACGGGTACCGAAAACCGGCATAGTCGAGACGAGAACTCGCCCGAGCTCGACGACCTCGCCTGTGTGAATCAGTCGCGTGGCCTTCAGTACAGCCTCGGGTTTCTGGTGATTCATCGAGCCGCGCTCGTCCCCAGGACCCCAGCGTGAGGGGCACCGCTCGCCCTCGGCGGGCGGTCGCCAGCTCTGCGCGCTGCAAAGCACGGGAAAAAAGACCGACAGCAGAACGGTAATGATAAGGAGCTCTTTTCGCATCGTTGCTCTCCCAGATTCCCATAAGCGCAATCAGCCAGCCTGAACGACTGGAATCGGAGCTGACCCGTAAATTCGGCCAGCCTTCACGGTCGCCTGGGGAATTAGCTTGCGGTGTCCGAGGCGCTTGGCCTTGAGCGCGTCTTCAAATTCGAAATCGCCTTCGACCAACGAGAAGACCGCAACGTCAGCCTCTGCTCCGGTCTTGAGAGTTCCCAAGCCTTTGGGAAACCCAAACAGGTTGGCGGCGTTGGTCGATGCCCGCTGGATCACGTCGTCCAGCGTGAGTCCCAAGTGCAGAAACTTCGAAAGAGTTGTCGCCAGGTCAAACACAGGACCGTTTACGTTGAACTGGTGAACGTCGCTGGAAATGGTTCCGGGAACGACGTCCTGCTTGAGAGCTTTCTCCGCGGTCTCGAATGAAAAACTGCCGGCGCCATGTCCAACGTCGAAGTGAACGCCTCGGGCCATAGCAGCTCGCACCTCTGCCAGTACCTTGCCGCGCGCGTCCAGAATACCGCCTTCGCCGCCCCGGAAACTGTGCGTGATCACATCGCCCTTCGCGAGTCTGGATAGAATGACGGGCAGGGAAGTGTGGGTGTCTCCAATATGCACCATCAGCGGAAGCCGGACAGCCTCCGCGGCTTCTTTGGCCAGATTGAGGGCGGCCAAATCGTTGTCGCCGGCGATATTGCGCGAGAGGCGCACCTTGATCCCCAGAATGACGTCCCGGTTTTCTTCGATGGTCCGGATGGCGAGCTTCGGGTTGGCATAGCGCAGATCGAGCAGCTCGCCATGCTGATTGTCGAGTGAAAGCGTCGATTGTCCGACGACAGAAATGTTCAGCAGCGCAAAAACGCGGGTGTCGACAACATTGACGACATAGCGGCGGAATCCAGGAAACGTATGAGCGCCCGACGAGCCAGCGTCGACGACAGTGGTGACGCCTTTGGCGATGCAATTGGGGTCTGCGGGAATGCCGAGCGGTGCCACACCATCGTAGACGTGCACGTGCACGTCGATCAATCCGGGCGTCACAATCTTTCCACGCGCGTTCAGCACCTGGCGAGCCTTCGACTCGGCGATGCTCTCGCTGACTTCAGCGATCTTCCCGTTGCGAATGCCGATGTCGCGCAGCGCTGAGAGCCCTTGCGAAGGGTCGACGACTCTCCCGCCTTTGACGAGCAGGTCGAATCGCGCCTCGGCGGGGCTGGCCGCTCCCAGCAGCGATTCCGAATGATCGAAGAATGCGTAAACCAGTGAGTCTGCGATCAAGGTACGGCGCAGAAAGTCTCGACGTGAGTGAGTGTGGCCCGATAAATGTGATTGGCACATAAAGTTGTGTCCGAATTGAAGGAGGATTGGCGGATTCTTGAATCGACTACATCAGGATTTGGGACGGCCGTTGAACCCAGCCCTTGAGACTGTGCGCGCTCTGGAACCGTGTCGAAGGTGTGTGTCTGGACCAGCCGTTGCCTGCCTCAGGCTCAAGTCGGTCCGATCCAAGCTTCAACAAGAGGAATTCCGCGAAAACTTCGATCACTTCGCGCGCGGCTTGGCCTTTTTCTTGATCTGGCCGGTATCGGGCCGGTCATCGGCCACAAATCCGTCTCGGTTAGGCATGCTGACTTTCGGCAGTGTCGAGGCGTCCATCACGTCGTGCTCTCCAATGATTCCGTTCCAGTGCAAAATGAGCGCCGACACGGCATACACTTGGTCATAGGTCAGCAATCCCGGATTATCGAACGGCATCGCTCGATTGATGTAGTCGAACAGTATCGTTGCGTAAGGCCAGTAGCTGCCAACAGTCTTCAGTGGTTTTGGAGTTGCAAGTGTTCCCTGGCCTCCGACCAGCGGTGCCTCGTCTTTACCCTGGCCTTGTGAGCCATGGCATTCAGCGCAGCGGCGCTCATAAATTTTTTTACCCTCGGCGGCGGAACCCTTGCCGGGAGGCAATCCCTCGCCGTCGGGTGAGACGAAGTGATCGCGTTGGGCGATATCGGCCGGTGTAGCGGGCTTGCCCACCTTGGTCTTCGGCGATTGGGCGATGGCCAAACCTGCTGCCAGCAGCACGAGCAGAGCCGGCTTAAACACTGTGCACCTCTCCATCAGCTGCAATCCTCCAAATCTTGCGGCCATTGTAGTGATAGTTGGAATTGGATCCCCTGGCGTCGGTCAACTCCTCGCGCGAGGGTTGCACATACCCGGTTTCGTCTACGGCTCGGCTCACGATCTGAACTTCATTCCCAGCCCACTCCCAAGGCATCCGGAAGCGCGTGAAGGCCATTGGCAGTCGCGGCTCCTGCAGCTGGGCGGCCTTCCACGTCGCTCCACCGTCCACACTGACTTCAACCTTTTCGACCCGCCCGCGTCCGGACCACGCCAGTCCGCGGATTTCGTAGAATCCAGGGCCGGGCAGCTTCCGACCACCACTGGGGTGTGTGATGACGCTCTTGGCGTCCATCTCAAAGGTAAATTGCCGGGCTCGTCCGTCCGGCAGAAGATCTGTGTACTTGGAAGTCTCGTCTTTGGCCATGTACGGCTGGTCGACCACCTTCAACTGCCGCAGCCACTTGACGTTGGTGTTGCCCTCGTACCCCGGCACAATCAAACGGAGCGGATAGCCCTGGCTCGGCCGAATCGCTTCGCCATTTTGGGCGTAGGCCACGAGTCCATCCTTCAGGACCTTTTCCAGTGGCAAACTGCGGAACATCTTGCAAGCGTCCGCGCCCTCGGCCAGCATCCATTTGGCCTCTTTCTGCAAACCGGCTTCTTCCAGCAGCACCCGGACCGGCACACCAGTCCACTCGCTGCAGCTAGCGAGCCCAAATCCTTTCTGCACGTCTCCGGCGCCCGGTGTCTTCCATTCGCGTCCGGAATTGCCAGAGCACTCGACAAAGTAGATGTGCGACTCGGATGGCAGCCGTTTCAGTTCTGCCATCGTGTAGACAACGGGCCGGTCTACCAGACCCTGGACCAGCAGCGTGTGCATGGCGGGATCGATCTGCGGGACGCCCGCGTGGTGTCGCTCGAAGTGCAACGATGCCGGGGTGATAATGCCCTCGGTTTCAGCCAGCGGCGTCGTGGACGAACCGATCTCCGGCCTTTTCAGCTCAGGGACAAGGCGCTTCGCTGTTTCATGTTTCGACCGCTCCCCATAGGCGCTTAGCTTGGCTCCCAACTGGCTCGGCAATTCTTCTTCGACGCCCGTCTTTGCTCTGCTGCAAGCTGCCGTCAATCCGGCTGCCCCGAAGCTTGCGGCCTTAATAAACCCCCTGCGGTTCATGGCTCAACCTCACTTTCGAACCGATCGGTCCTTGCTGCTGTCCATGGAGTCGTCTGCTATGTTGAACGTCTCAGCTTCAGCCCGCTGCATACGAAGCCACGACGCGACCTGCGCGGATTGTGTGGCGGAACGCATGCGCCCACCATAGGAACAACAAGATAAGCGGATTCGGATGGGATCTTATCAGTTCTGATGCCCGTAATCGAGATCAGTCCGAGTCGTCGCTGGGTTGCTCGGAGTTTGAGATCTTCCTGCGCCGATGGTCTATCCAAACCGTTTGAGGGTGCTTCCGAAGAAACCGAACAATCCTGAATTTGTCGAGCAACCTTTCCGGTCCAGCCGTGTTCTCAACTAGAAACCAAAAAGGAGGTACCACTATGTCTGCGCAGACCCTGTTGTGGAAGGTAAAAGGCTCGACGGCTGTCAGCGTTCTGTTGCTGAGTTGGTTGGTGCTGGGAACTCCAGTTGCGGCTGTGGCTGACCATTGGAAGCATCAACGGAACGGGAGGTTCCGCATTCCCGATCGTGACCGCTGCCGGAACGAAGCACGACGCGACTATCGGTACGATCGCAGGGACAGCTATTACCAGCGAAGCAGCCACGGCTACTACCAACGTGACCGCAACTACCGGCAGGATCGGTACTACCAGCGTGGACGCGATCGAGGCTATGGGCAGTTCCAATCGTACGACCGAAATTGGAACGATCGCCGCTACCGGGGTTACGGCCGGGAACGAAGTGCCGGCAAGTCTGCTTTGATCGTTGCAGGTAGCACCGGCGCCGGGGCTGCCGTCGGCGGTCTCGTGGGAGGAACCAAAGGCGCCGCCGTTGGGGCTATTGCGGGCGGCATCGCGGGCTTGGTCTACGATCAGCACACCGACAACCGCCGTTAGACCAGGCAGCCTCGGAGCCAGCTGCCAATCCCCTTGCGTCGGGAGGCAACTGTGGAGCCGTGGGAGGTCAGGCGCTCGCTCACTCCGACTGCCTTCCGCTGGTGCTGAGGGGGAGGGAATTTTCAGAGTGGCTGGAAAGAAGGTGGGAGGCCATCTTCGACGGGTGACCGGGTGCCTGCGACCAACTGCGAGGCTTTTCCGGTCGCCGGTGAGGATGCCCGCCTCCCACGTTCGGCGCTGGGTGAACTGTGTCTTCTTCTGGCCGGTCCCCGAAAACCTACGACTCGAAGCAGTGGAACCGCCGCGTTGTTTGCGGTCTGCTCCTGCAGCGCCAAGTTCTATGAAAGGGCATGTCAAGAACAAACTTCAACCTCGGCGGCTGGCCAAGGAATCTTTCATGGACAGCTTGCCCCTTCTCCGTCGGGAGTTGCTTCCAGCTTCCCCAGGTC
>VFZK01000282.1 GCA_016871215.1 Acidimicrobiia bacterium
GGCCTCAACAACAAGATTCGCGTGCTGCAACGCCGGGCCTACGGTCTCCGCGATGAGGACTATTTGCGTCTCAAGATCCTCACCGCCTCACTGAACCCAATCTGATCTGACGGCCCTTTCGGGGGGGTTGGGGGGCACTTTGACCCACACGATTCCACGAAGAGCCTTTATTAATTTACGTCTCCTAACATGCGGATTGAAGAACTCGATACGCCGGCCGCGATTGTCGATTTGGACGTGATGGAGAACAACATCCAGTCGATAGCCGACTATTGCCGGCAACACAGCCTGAAGTTGCGTCCTCACACCAAGACCCACAAGATTCCCGAAATCGCAAAACTCCAGGTGAAGGCAGGCAGTTGCGGAATCACGGTAGCCAAGGTCGGCGAAGCGGAGGTCATGGCGGCTGCCGGGCTTAAGGACATCCTGGTGGCTTACCCAGTGCTGGGCGAAGCCAAGACTACTCGCCTGGCGCAGCTTGCACGGGAGTGCAAGATCACCGTGAGCCTCGACTCCCTGGAAGTGGCTGAGGGACTCTCGGTGGCTGCCCACAAGGCGGGAAGTCAGATCGACATTCTTCTCGAGTTTGACACCGGAATGCGCCGGTGCGGCGTCGAGACACCGGCCAGCCTCGTTGCTCTGGGACATGCCGTTGCGAAGCTGCCGAACCTGCATCTGGCCGGCGTCCTCTTTTATCCTGGTCATGTTTGGGTGCGACCGGAAGAGCAAGGCCCAGACCTGGAGCGGTTGAGCGAACGCATCGAGTCGATGAAGCAAGCCATGCGGGCCAACGGCCTGGACTGCCAGACGGTGAGCGGTGGTAGTACGCCGACGGCGTATAACAGCCACCGGATCCGGGGTGTTACCGAAATCCGTCCAGGCAACTTCGTGTACAACGACCGCAATGAGCTTGGTCTGCACGTTTGCGGTGTTGACCAATGCGCCCTGCGCATTCTCACCACGGTGGTCAGCTGTAGCGTGAGCCGGCGAGCGGTGATTGACGCGGGCTCGAAGACTTTCGCGGCTGATCGCTGGCTTTCTGGTGAAGGGAAAGGCTTCGGCCTGATTGTCGAACACCCGGACGTGTACTTCGAACTAATGTCCGAAGAGCACGGACATTTGGATTTGTCAGGTTCTTCGTACACAGCTCGGGTTGGAGACCGTCTCACCATGATCCCCAATCATGCTTGTGTTTGCGTCAACCTGCACGAGCGAATTTTCTTTCATCGAAAGGGAGTTGTCGAAGCGACCTGGGCGGTTGCCGGCCGCGGCAAGCTCCAGTAGCGGGTGAGAGGCGCCTGCCGTGGGATAGGGAAGTGTGCTGGCAATCTGGGCGGCTTTTCGTTTGTCAAGCTCCGATATTGCAGGTTTCAGTCCAAAACGATGTTCTGCCAAGGAGGCACTCTTGAAGTTCATCAACTCACGCCCCGATTTTCCCTTCAGCGATGCCGTGATTTACTCTGGCACGATATTGGAAACCGTCCTCACAGGCATTCCGTCAGGACAGAAGAAGCCGATTGAAGGAGGAGTCCAGGCGGAAACGAGGGAGATTTTCAGGCAGCTTGACGCAATCCTGGCGCAAGCCGGCGTAGACAAGACTGCCATCGTTTCAGGGCGGCTCTACCTGCAGGAAGTCAATCGCGACATTGCGGCCGTCAACCAGATCTGGGCTGCGTACTTCGGATCACATCCACCCAACCGGCGAGCCTACGGGGTAAACCTCCAGGCTGGCATGCTGATCGAGGCTGCGTTCGTCGCAGAACTGAAGTAGTTCGGCCGGGAATTTCGACTCTCTCAACTGTCAAGACGACAGGCTGAAGGTGTGGCCAGCCTGGTGCTCGAGCGCTGCAGATGGCTTTGTCTGCCAGACTCGGCAGGTCGCGCCCTGCCTCGTTTAGCAGCGATCTTCCGCTTCGACAAGATCCCCTTCGTTTTTTTGTAACCTTGGATAGGGAGAACTCGGAGGAGTGATGACTATTGGCGCGCGAGTATTTCTCGCAATGGCTCTTCACGCTTGGCTGTTTGGGCTCAGCCAAGTCGCGGATTCGCTGCTGTTTGGCGCCGACCGGAAGTTGTCTACCGTGCAGCGACTCGAAGAGGGCAAGCCGGTAACAATTGTCTGCTTTGGCGACAGCATTACAGGCGTTTACTACCATACCGGCGGCCAGCACGCCTGGTGCGATGTGCTCGGCATTACGTTGAAGAACCTGTATCCGAAAGCGCAGCTGGAAATGATCAATGCCGGGATCAGCGGAAACGACACGGCGGCAGCCCTGAAACGGATGGAGACGGACGTACTGCGCCACAATCCGCAGTTGGTTGCGGTCATGTTCGGTATGAACGATCTGGTCAGACAGACGCCCGCAGCGTTTCACGATAACCTCACGGAGATTGTCAAACGCTCGCGCGACCGTGGGGCCGAAACGGTTCTGATGACACCGAATTCCATCTATCCGGATGATGCGCGACGGCCGCCGTGGCGAGTGGCGCAATTCGCGGAGATCGTCCGTCAAGTCGGAAGAGAGGTGGACGTGCCGGTGAGCGATTGCTTCCGCGCGTACGAAGCGATCCGCGCCGTTGACCGCCGTGCCTGGATACAGCTCATGAGCGACAACATCCATCCCAACATGCGCGGACATAAGCTCTTCGCTGAGGAGGTGGCTTGGACGATCAGCGGGAAACGGAATTCGCCACCCGACGTAACACCCCTGCAAGCGCGTTTGCCGCGAACCCTCGCGCGGCTGAGAGAAGACCGGCCATTCAAGCTAACCGCCATGCCGCCCTATGACGGCCTGATGGTGTCCGCACTGCAGCGATCCGCGCCGGGGAAGCAGGTGAGCGTGACTCCATGGGATGTTGCCGGAAAGTCGCTCGCCGGCATCGAAGAGCAAGCGAAAGAAATTGGCTGGCGGAGGTTTCGAACGGGTACGGAACCGGGAGCTCCGGACCTCGTCGTGGTCGCAATACCTCCGGCGGCGCTGGCGCCCGACGAAGAGGACTTTTTCCGTTACTACACTTCAATTCTGAACTTGAGCTTAGGCTACGGAAAGCTCCAGTGGGATTGCATCGTCATCTTGCCATCGGTTCTCCAGCCTGATCTGGACCCCGGTCAGCGAGCAGCCGAGAACTTAGCTTTGGAAGCAGTCAAGGGGCAGGGGATTTGCTGGCTGCAAAGGCAGCCCGGCGAGTCCGCTCCAGCAGAGGATTTGCTGCAGCATTGGCTGGCGTCTTTGCTCGCGGCCCAATAGTTCGCTCAAAAAGCTTGACTTGAGAGCCGAAGTGCTGCGTTCGACGCGGTATCCGACTCGAAGGAGAATGATCATGCCTTACCGCTTCTGCCGATGGGCGCTGGCGATGCTCGTTTCGGTGGTGCTGCCCGGCGTCGTTCCTGGCCATGCGGCAAACCGCCAAGGCGTCAAACCGGTTCGAATCGCGAATCTCGATCGGGGCCGCATCGTTCAATACCCGAACGGAACGCTCGTTGCGTTTTCTGTAGCCGGAGCTGGCGGCCGCCAGTGGGTTTCGGCGCGGCTTTCCAGCAGCAACGGCGCATCTTGGGATGAGCCTGCCAGAACGCTCGAACTTCCAGTAGAAGCAGGGACGTGGGGAGGCCTGGAAAGCCTCGTCGATCGGGAAGGTGAAGTCCATCTCTTCTTGTTGAATGACGCACACACCGGCGTCTTCGGCCGAGGCGAAGGCCAGCGCCCCAAAGTGGGCACGATGGCCGAGCAGCGTCTCGACATCTGGCATGCGAAATCCACGGGTGGGCGCAACAGCTGGACGCAACCCAAACGGATTTGGCAAGGGTACACGGGTGCGCTCAACTCTGTCATCCAGCTCCAAACGGGCCGCATGCTGCTGCCGTTCTCTTATCTGACAACACGCAAATGGAGCGACCGCGGAGAGGGGCTCGATGCTTTCACCTTCATGGGCCAGTACAACAGCACCCTGGTTTTCTCAGACGACGCAGGAAAAAGCTGGCAGGTTGCGCCGGCTCACCTGAAGATCCCCGTGCCTGACATTGTGTCAGCCTACGGTGCTGTCGAGCCGGTGATCCTTGAGCTGAAAGATGGCCGCGTTTGGATGCTCATCCGTGCCCAGACTGGGCGTTTCTACGAGTCGTTCTCTGCCGATGGGCTCAGTTGGTCAAAGCCGCGCCCCAGCCAGATCGTCTCTTCGGATTCACCGGCTGGTTTGGCACGTCTGAAGGACGGGCGAATTCTCCTGCTGTGGAACCAATGCCTGCGCCATCCCTATGCCTATGGAGGGCGGCAGGTGTTGCATGGTGCAATCTCGGAGGACGAAGGGCGCAGCTGGCGGGGTTACCGTGAAGTCGCTCGCGACCCGCTGCGAAATCAGCCGCCCCCGCCGCGCGGCGATCATGGCACCGCCTATCCTTTTCCAACGGCAACCGCAGATGGAAAAGCAATGTATACCACCGGCCAAGGTGAAGGTCGCGTGCAAATCATGTGGCTGGATCCGGACTGGTTGTACGAAACCTTCCAGAGAGACGATTTTTCAGAAGGGTTGGAGGAGTGGTCGACTTTCGGAACCAAGGGAGTCGAGCTTCAACCAAGGGCCAGCGGACCAGGCCAGCTGATGGCGATTCGCAAAACTGACGCCGAGTGGCCTGCGGCAGCCGTGTGGAATTTTCCGCTTGGGAAGGCAGGGCGCTTGCGGTTGAAGATCTCAGTACGGAGCGGCTTCCAAGGCGCCTTAATCGGAATTACCGATCACTTCTCAACACCTTTCGAGGAAGAAGACCGGTTCTACAATCTGTTCAACTTTGAGATCGGGCCGGATGGTCGCTTGCCACAAGGAGCCAAGCTGGATTCGAATCGCTGGCACGATCTGCAGTTTGCCTGGGACATGGCGAAGCGGGAGTGCCGTGTCTTTCAGGGGAACAGACAAATTGCATCGCTGCCGCTACAACGGTCGAGTGAAGGACCGTGCTACCTGCGGTTGCGATCTGTGGCGAAGGAAGTCGATCCTGCCGGGTTTCTAATCGACTCAGTCGAAGTAGACGTTTCCCCGCCTTGACGGGCCCTGCCAGTCTGCGAACTGCCGTGAATCAACCAGCGCTTCTGTCGCAAGGGTCGTCTGCTGCCAGCAAGGGCCATGTTTTCGGATTCACACGCCTGTAAGCCAGCTTCTTGAAATCGGGCGCCAGCGCGCCTGGGGCAGCGACGTAGAGGATTCTTGCTGCAAGGGGCGCAAACGCCGCGCGAAAGTGCTGCATCGACTTCACCACCAGAATGCGCCGCTGCCGCGGCTCAATGCCGAGCTGTGTGAAGACGTCAGGGCTGAAAGTCTGCGTGCGGATCGTGTTCACCACAATGTCGATTTCAGATGCGCGCAAAGCAACTGAGTCGCCCAGGGGTGACCGGGAAGAACAGTTCTTTTGATTGAAAGACTGCATGACGTTTGACACAACCTTTGTCACTGTGACTCTGAGGTCCAACGGCTCACCAGACATCGCGCCCATCTTGCTGCCCAGACGGAGGTCAAACTGCGCTCCCTCGCCGGCTTCAATCGCTAACGCCACCGCGATCGGGTCCCAGATGCAGGCCACAGCCGTGTTTTCGATGCCACGATTCAACAGTCTCCTGAGAATAAAGGTAGAATCGCCGGGCGCGCCGCCGCCGGGGTTATCCGAGACATCGGCTAGCACAACCGGCGAACCCTCCGTTGCGAGGGCACGATCCAATGCATCGTCGATGCTCAGATAGGTTGGCTGCAGGCCATCTCGCAACCGGAACAGCTGCTGACCCAACGATTGGGCTAATGCGTTGCCTTTCTTGGGTTCGTTGTCGGTGACCACCAGAATCCGAGTGCCCATGTCGGGTACGTCGCCCCAGGGAAAACCATGAGCGACTGAAATTGACAGCACCTCATCCTTCCCCTTCGAGGCTCTTCACCTGGCTGAGGTAACTCTTCATCGGCTCTTGGGTCGTGTGGAATACCCCCACCATTTGGCAATCGAACAGAGCCATGTGCGGTTTGACTTCGCCCGCCATCCTGGCAGCCACGAGCTGAAACAGCTCTTCAGCGCGTTCGGCAGCGTCATCGTGCGGATATTCTTTGAACGTGACCAATACAGTCGCATTCTCGACCATCGTTTGAGTCAAATGGCAATGCAGATCCAGCTCAGCGCCAACGGATACCTTGGGGCCGACAGCAGCACGAACGGCCGCCAGCAAGTCGCCCTCGCAGTCATCGTATCCATCGGCAACCATCGCACCGTGCAGGCTGAGCATCACTGCATCGACAGGCATCGCCCGGTTGAGGTCAGCTAGAATCTCGGCGCGAAACGACTCATAGACACGGCGCACTGTCACGCCAGCCGGTTGCGCAAAAGCGCAGAGACCATGCACGACAGACCAGCCTAGCTGTCTGGCTCGCCGTTCCCAGATGACCAACGGCACGGCAAAAAGAAATGGTGAGTCGCCATAAGCGCCCTCCCGCACCAAGCAAGTTTCGGCAAAGTTTCGATAGCCAGTACGGAAAGGCGAAAAGGTGTTGGTTTCGGTTCCCAGGCAAGCCAGAAAGATCTTCACTGCATGCATCCTCACAAATGATCCAGGCTCAACGACACCCGAAGAGTTGGGAAAGAGACTCCTTTGGGTGGCGCACACCGGGTATCGTCCGCCCTGTGTACGTGCCCCCGTTTCTCAGGCTCGATACTGAATCGCGACTTCCACTGCGCCAAGGGTGACGGGCGCGGCCAGTTTTGGACAGCGCTTGACGAGTCGAACCTCAAGCGTGTTCCTGCCGGATTGGAGAGGCGGACACTGGATGGAGTAGTCAATGGTGCCATCCAGGAATTGGCCGCCTCCGGGAAGGCTACCTTTGTTCCAATAAGTCACGAGGTCGAATCCATTTTGTCGGATCTCCGGGAAAATAACCTGCACCACAAAAAAGTGCTGAACAAATGACCGTCGGTCGCGCGATAAATGCTGGGGAATTGTGGAGTAAAGGTAACCCAGCGTATGAAGGAAGCGATTTGGAAAGGCGGGAAAAAAGATCGAAGGTTGTATCAAAAAGTGCGAGCAGAAAGACAGCGGTTGATACGGGAAAAGTACGATCGGTTGGTGCCGTGCATGGACGAGCGTGGCCGAAGGTTATGGGCGGGTAGCGAAGCGATCGGGTTTGGCCGTGGTGGCATTAGAGCTGTGGCCGAGGCGCTGGGAATGAATAAGAGGACGGTGATGGAGGGACGGCG
>VFZK01000283.1 GCA_016871215.1 Acidimicrobiia bacterium
CCGCAAAGTAAACTCGAAACTGCCTATTACAAAGCTGATGCTTCCATCCGCAACATCATTGAACTTCTGGAGGCCGCCTGAACTTTGTTGAACTGTTTTTGTTGATGATTAAAGAGGTAAGAATCTAGGCTCTGTCGACGGGATAATGCGCTTCGTTGGTAAGTCCATTGCGGCGCTCTCTCTTCGAGCAGGATCGCCCGGACGCCCGCTTTCGCGGACATGACGTTCCGTGGTGGAGGCAACGAGCAGCCTGCGGTCGCTCCTAAGCGAGAACGCGCTCCTGCGGTTCGTAGGCCGGGGCGTCAATCGTACGCCTTGCGGGCGGGACTTCGTGCCTGTGTCCACGAAGCTCCGCCTCATTGCTCCGCCGATCGATTAAGGCGCTTCTTCCAGGTACTCTCGTTTAACTCGTGTGAACGTGATGAACTGGTAATTCTGGCTGACGCCACGTTCCCACAGCACACCGACGGACTTGTCCTTCAGAATCGAAATGTCCGAGTAGGCGGCCAGGCCGCCATAAATCACCTTCTCCTTGGCGAAGGTCTGAGCCTCATCGTAACTGACTCGGATCACCAGATTCTTTCTGCCTGGGCCCGCCGGTCCAGTCCAAAGAATCCGGTCGCGATCGTCTCCATGGGCTTTCGATGTGTAGCGCTCGATCGAAGTAGCGACGGCCGTGACTGCCTGCCCCGGTACGGGCGCAGACCAACTCTCTCCACCGTCCGAGCTGATCACGATCCAGCGGCGGTTCCCGGAACTCTGCCGCGCATCCATCATAATAGCGCCGTCGGCCAATTCGACCACTTGATTCTCGTTCGTCAGCGCCTTGAGCAGTGCCCCTCTTCGCCAGGTAGCGCCGTGGTCATCGCTGTAGAGGACATAGGCCCGGAGGAAGTTCAACGATCCCAGAAAGTCTCCTACAGAAGTCCAGATGGCATACGTGTCGGGTTTCATCGCAGCCGGAACGATCAGGCGTCCGTTCCGGGTCTGAATGGCGCCCCCGGGCCCAAGAAACATCGCACCCCACTCCTCGAAATGTCTGGACATCTTGGTAATGTCGGTTGCCGGGGACCAGCTTCGGCCATGGTCGTCACTGTGGCGCACCCAGGCTTGGTTGTTAGCAGTGCCTGGTTTCGACTCTGCCGTGCCAAAGGCGGGCTCCCAGCGGTTGTAAACAACCCAAAGGCGGCCGTTGCTGCGGTCCAGAACCGGTGTGGGATTGGAAGCAGCCCATTGAGCGCCTGGATCATCCAGCACCATCAGCTTTGACCAGCTGGCGCCCTGATCGGTGCTTCGCTTGTACACCAGATCGATATCGCCGCCGCCTGGGTCCTCGCGGTTGTCTTTGCGTCCTTCAGCAAACGCCAGCAGCGATCCGTCGGCAGCAGTGACGATGGCCGGAATCCGAATCGTGTGATAGCCTTCGGTGCCTGACGCAAACACATCCACATGAGCGGGCAACGATTCTGCCGAGGCAACGACAGCGCCTGCCATTGCGAACCAGCACAACAGCCACGACACAGTTTTCATTCGTGAACCTCCTTGAGTGGAAAAGAGATAACGCCAAACTACCAAACCGTCTCCGCTTTGGCAAAGTCTTTCCGGCCCTCCCAAAACGGGCTGCCAAATTCCCATCACTCGTTGTGTCTACGCGGAGCCTTTGCGGACGGTCGAGCCAGCCCAGAGAGATGCGCCGGTGCTCTTCGATCGAGTGGTCAGGGAGGGATTTCGTACACATGCTCTCCGCAAGGTCCGTTTGCACTGCGACAGGAAATCCCTGATGGTGCGGGTGACTCGAAGCCCCCTCTGCTGGACCTTGAACAACGGGTCACACGCATTTCGCCTGCGCAGGATCTTCGACCAAGCGCATGAAGTCCCGGATGATCTGGGCTGTCAGGCCCCACACTTCCTTACCTTGAAAATGGTAGAAATAGATCTCTTTCTCAACGCCTCGCCGGAGCTGTGTTTCGATTCGTAAGTAGCGGCTATCCTGAAAAATCTTGAAGGGAACTCTGAGGATCTCGTCGACTTCGTCTGGGTTGGGCTCAAGATCAAGAGGAGTGCCAACCCAGCCTGCAAACGGTCTAACAATCAGTCCATTGATAGACAGGTATTCGTCAAACTCTCCCAACACCTGGACACATTCGGCAGGCAACCCAATCTCCTCCCAAGTTTCACGCAGTGCCGTGTGAAGCAGGTCTCGATCGGATTCTTCCTGAAGGCCTCCGGGAAAAGAGATCTGCCCTTTGTGGGTCTCGACTTTGTACGTTCGTTGAGTGAGGAGGAAACAGAAGTCTTCGCCCAGGGGTAGCAAAGGCATGAGAACTGCTGCCCTGCCAGAGTGCTGCACGCCGAGCCGGCGGGGCGTGTGGAGTTGGAGCCGCTGAGCGAGGCCCTCGATCTGCGCGGGCAGTTGAAGCTCTTGATTTGGCATGTCGAACGCTGTTCCCGACGCGAACGGGTCTGCGCGCCAGCCGGGCACCTGATGGTAGCCCTTCTGCCTTCCCCGAATATTGCTCCCATCCCAGGCCGCACCATCTTACACCATCGGGCAAGACCCGCCCCCAAGGCCAGATTGCGGCGAAGAGCCGGTTGCTCGACTCCCTCGACGAAAGGGACAGCGAGCACTGCCTCCTTCACCACCAACGGCCGCCCGACGTACGAGGAATCGAGCTGGAACCCGCCGCGTAGTCCTCTTTTGTTCGCGTTTCAGGGGGCCTTTGGGGTAGGATATGTAACGTTCCTAGACACTTGGCGCAAACGAACGCAGGCAAGCCCGTGGAGACGCAATGAAACTGGTCCAGATTTACGATCCGAAGAGGGGAATTCAGGCTGGCAAGCTGGAAGACGGCCACGTTTTTCCGGTGATCTACGAGCAGAAGGGAGTCCGCTCGCTGCTGGATCTCGTGCAGTATGCCGCCGCCGTGAAGATGGATTTACACGAAGTGGTCGAGGAGTTGGTTGCGAAAGAGCCGATTGCCACGAGCTGGGAGTCGCTGAACACCGCGCCGGATTCGAACCGCCCGTATCTGGCCATTCCCATCCATCCTCCCGAGGTCTGGGCCTGCGGGGTAACCTATAAGAAGAGCGCCGAGTTTCGAGACGAAGATACACAGACCTCGAAAGGGATCTACGACTACGTTTATTTTGCCAGGCGTCCGGAACTTTTTTTCAAGGGGAGAGCAGGGCACTGCACTGGCAGCAACGACTTCATCGGCCTGCGTTGCGACTCGAAGTTCACGGCGGTGGAGCCTGAGTTAGCGGTGCTCATCGACAGCCAGAAGAAAGTTCTCGGCTACATGGCGGCCAACGATGTTTCGGCGTGGGACATCGAACGCGAAAACCCACTCTATTTGCCGCAGTCGAAAATTTACCGAGGTTGCTGTGCTTTGGGACCGGTGCTGGTCACCGCCGACGCTCTGCCAGATCCTTATCGGCTGAAAGTGAGCTGTACGATTCGCCGCGGGGCCAGTATTCTGTTCCAAGGGGAGACGACCGTTGGCATGATGAAGCGCCGCATCGAGGAACTCATCGACTTCCTTTTTCTGGCCAACACCGTTCCCGACGCGACTGTGTTGTTGACCGGTACGGGCATCATTCAAACCGAGGAAGCGGCTTTGCAGGAAAACGATGTCGTCGAGATCACGATTCCGGAAATCGGGACCCTACGGAACATGGCGCGACGAGTCGGCTAAAGGGGGGTGTATGAAAGGAAGTCCGATCGCAGCAGTGTTCTTGTGGGGACTTGTAACGGCGGCCGCCTATGGCCAGGAAACGAAACCGGAGAAATCGGCTGCCGACGCAAAGCCGAAGGCGCCGGCGCCGATGAAACTGTACGATGTTCCTCCAGCTCGGGAAGCAGTGTCGCAGTCGCCGGATGAGGTGGCCGATTACTTCAAGATTACGCAGACCGAGGATGCCGCGCAGCGCGTCGGGCTCATCGAAGCTTTTCTCAAATCGTACCCAGATTCGAGGCACGTTCTTACGCTGCATCAGATGGCAACGGCCGGGTACCAGCAGCTGAACAACTACGAAAAAATGGTTGAGCATGGCGAGAAGACTCTGCAAGCCTTGCCATCGAACCCTGCCACGCTGTCGGCCCTGGCAATTGCCTATGCGTTTCATGGGGAGGCCGACAAAGCTCTGGACCGCGCTGGCCGCTCGATCAGCGTTCTGGAGAAACTCACGGTTCCTGCCAACGTAGACCCGGCGCGTTTTATGGCCGACCGCAACCAGTACCTGGCTTCAAACTACGCGTCGATGGGTAGCGCCTCTTTCACCAAGTTCGAGGAAGCACGCAAGGCGCGCCTGGAAAGGCAGGCTGCAGAGGCGGCGGCCGCAGCGGCGAACCCGCCAGCGGAGCCGGCCAAAGGTGGCACCACGCCGGCAGCTCCCCCCGCCCCACCTCCGGGACTCCCTGCCAATAGCCCCGAATTGATCGCATTAGCCAAGGCGCAGGGCTACTTCACGCGTTCCTTGGAGCTCAATGCCGAATACGACTTCGCCCGTTTCCAGCTTGGCGTCGTCTACGCCTACCAGAACAAGGCAGAACAGGCGATGGAGGCTTTCGCCCGCACAGTGGCGGTCAAGAGCAACTTCGCGGACATGGCCCGCCAAAACCTGGAAGCCATCTACAAGCTGACCCACAAGAATTCACTCGATGGGCTGGAAGAATACATCGCCAAGTTCAAACCTCCGGCGCCGCCGGCACAAGAAGGTCAAAAGTAGACGTGACGCCTCGGCTCCTTTGGCTGGAGAAGCCGCATCGCCTTCAGTAGGCTGTCGGCTTGTCTGGCTCCGGCGGCTGGAGGCTGGCCGGCAGGAACACACCCTTTTCTGCATCCTTGATGAGGATTTCTTCTGTGACGCGGATCTATCTGCTTGTCGTGGCCGTTTCTCTGGTCGTCCTCTGCTCTTGCCGCAAAACTCCTGAACCGCAGTTCGATCTGATCATCCAGAACGGAAACGTCGTCGACGGCTCAGGGCAGCTTTGGTTTCCCGCCGATGTAGCCATCAAGGGCGATACCATCGTCCGGGTTGGGCGGCTGGAACCGGGCGAGCGCAGCGCCAGACACGTGATCGACGCTCGTGGCCTGACGGTAGCGCCTGGCTTCATCGACATCCACAGTCATTCCGACCACTCGCTGCTCATCGATGGCACCGCCCAGAGCAAGATTCGCCAAGGTGTGACAACTGAAGTCCTGGGCGAGGCCAGATCGGCGGGTCCTCTGAAGGGAAAAGCGCGGAAGGAGCCCGACCCATATGGTGTGGAGGCCGACTGGTCGACACTGGGTGAGTATTTCGCCCGTCTGCAGAAGGGCGGAACGTCCGTGAACGTAGCCTCGTATGTTGGCGCTACGCAGATTCGAAGCTGCGTGCTGGGCGACGAAGGCCGGGCGCCGACCGACGCTGAGATTGAAGAGATGAAACGCCTGGCTGCTGAAGCGATGCGGGATGGTGCCCTGGGGCTTTCGAGTTCACTGATCGTACCCCCGGATACCTATCTCGACACCCACCAGCTTGTGGAGATGGCAGCGGCTGTTCAGCCTTTCGGCGGCATCTACTCGACCCACGTGCGCAACGAGGGCGAAGGGATTCTGGATGCAATTCGTGAGGCGATCGCGATCGGAGAACGCGCCAAGGTTCCGGTCGACGTAATTCATCTCAAGATCGCCGACAAGAAGCTTTGGGGCCGAATGCCAGAAGTCATCAAACTCATCGAGGCGGCCCAAGCGAAGGGATTACACGTGACAGCTAACCAGTATCCCTACGTGGCAGGCCAGAACAATTTGAATGCTTTGATTCCACCTTGGGCCATGGAAGGTGGCCGACAGCAGATGCTGGCACGGCTGGACGACCCGGTGCAGCGGGCTCGCATGGAGAAGGACATTCTTAGCGGAGTCGCTCACTGGTTTGATCACTACCTGGCCATGAAGGGTTGGGAGAGTTGTGTGGTTGCTGAGGTGCAGAGCGCCAAGAACAAGCCCTACGAGGGAAAGTCCATCGAAGAGATCTCCAAGACACTCGGCAAGAAGCCGGCCGACGTCATCTTCGATCTGCTTAAGGAGGAAAGCGGGTCGGTTCCGGCAATCTATCACTTGATGAGCGAAGGCGACGTGCGAACGGCCCTGCAGACACCTTGGGTTTCGATTGGGTCCGACGGCACAGCCGTTCGACCCGACGGAGTCTTGGGAAAAGGGAAGCCGCATCCACGCTGGTATGGCACCTTTCCAAGAGTCTTGGGAAAGTACGTTCGGCAAGAGAACGTTCTGGCTTTGGAAGAAGCGATACGAAAGATGACATCCATCAATGCTGCCAAGCTGGGAATCGATGACCGCGGACTGGTCAAAGCAGGGAAGAGAGCGGACATTACAATCTTCGACGCTGATCGAATCATCGACAAGGCAACGTTCGAGAACCCGCACCAATATCCTGAGGGCATCGAATTCGTCATCGTCAACGGTGTCCTCGTTGTGGAAAAGGGACAGCATCTGGGCACCAAACCCGGGAGGATTCTGTACGGGAAAGGCAGGCGGTGACCGGACTGCGACCGGCGGGCAGCCTTGGTGGCTCCGCAAGGACAGCAGCTGAAGTGTCGCCTTCCCATCCCTGGAAACTGCGGCCATCGAACAACCACGATCTGCCTTTCCGCCCGGGCAACGAGGTGGTAGTCAAGCAAAGAGTCAGAAGACAAGAGTACAGAGCAAGCTTCGTCCATCGAGTCCAACGCATCGCATTCTCCTGAAGAGGCGCGCCAGCCGTGGGCTAGGGTCGACAACTCCGCCGGTGCAGCCGGCAGCGCGGCGAACAGCAGAAGGGCTTCACGCCGATTTCACTTCTAGCTCATTAGAGCCGAAACGTCGCAAAGACCTCAACGGCAAGAACTCCTAAGCTGAACTCGGGCGCCTTGCCTATTGGATCACTCTGGCTATTTCACAAGTTGCGTGGTGGAACAACGCTGGGGCCGGGCCATGGCCCACCACAGGGCAGCCAAGGCGCTGCACATAGCTAGTTTCTGTCGCGAAACTCGGAAGCCCTTGCTGGGACGGGTTCTTAGAGTTTTCTTGGCCTCTGAAATCAACGCCTTCTAACCGCGCTTTGCGAGGCGTTGGCCGCGGGGCGGTTTCCGGAAAACCACACCCAGTCGGGCTGATGGCAGTTTCAGGCGCGACAGTTCCATCCCCAACGTGATC
>VFZK01000284.1 GCA_016871215.1 Acidimicrobiia bacterium
GATAACTTCACCTAATAACTAATCAAGACAGAGCTTAAAAACCCGGCAATGCCAGCATTGGCGGGGTTCGGGTGGCTAACGGGACGGGCTAAACGTTAGGCAATCCCTTCACGCGAAAATGCAGGCTTGGGTCTTTTCGTTTCCATCGGTGCAGTTTTCATTCTTCTCGCGGCCTATTTTCAGTCCATCCGCGTTGCGTTCGTCGTGCTTTTGGCGGTTCCCTCGGTTCTAGCGGGAGTGGCGCTGGCGCTGTGGTTGAGCCACGCGACACTGAACATTCAATCGTTCATGGGCGCGATGATGGCTGTGGGGATTTCGGTGGCAAATACGATCCTTCTATGCACCTTTGCTCATCAGTCGCGGTACAAAGGCCTGCCCGCTTCCGAGGCAGCGGCGGAGGCGGCGGCTTCGCGAGTGCGCCCGGTGCTGATAACGAGCTCCGTCATGATCGTTGGAATGCTTCCGCTAGCGTTCGGGTCACCGCAGACGGCGCTTCTGGGCATCGCAGTCATCGGAGGCTTATTGGCAGCGACCGTGACGACCCTGCTGGTTATTCCGTCACTCTTCGCAATTGCCGAGGGGCATGGCCGGGCAACCTCTCCGTCAATCGATCCTGATGATCCGGCGAGTGACCATTTCGACCAGGCTGCCCCAGCACTAAACCATGGGTAAAAGACCTAAGATGGCAAGCCTCACTTGGAAGACCGCAGGCAGCACATTGCTCGCGCTAGTGTTTCTTCAACTGGTGGCCGGCAGTGAAAAACCGGGCAGCGTCTCAGCGAAGCTGGTGGAAGTCATCGCCAGGCCGTTAGCTGCTATGACCCTGCTCCCTGGCGAACTGCGTGCCTACCGCAGCATCGAAGTCTACGCGAAGGTCTCCGGGTTCCTCGACTCGGTACCGGTTGATCGTAGCTCAAGGGTACGCAAGGGAGACCTTCTGGCAACCGTGGCAGCTCCGGAGATGGACGCACAGATCGCCGAGGCTCGGGCGCGAGTAGTGGCTGCCGAGGCACAGCGTGCTGAGGCTGAGGCTGGACGGGCTGCTGCAGAGAACACCCTCGATCGTTTGCGGGAGGCGGCCAGAACGCAGGGCGCCGTCGCTGGAAACGACGTTGTATTGGCTGAGAAGGCGCTCGACGCAAATCGGGCGCGCGTCGCTTCTGCCGATCGAGGTGTCGAGGCCGCCAAAGCGTCTCTGGCGGCACTCGAAGCGATGCTGCGCTACCGGAGGGTGGAAGCAGAATTCGACGGTTTGATCACCGAGCGTTTCCTTCACGAAGGAAGCCTCGTGGGGCCACAAAGCAAAGGGGCAGTGCCCTTGTTCCGGCTCGAACAGGCGGACCGTTTGAGGCTGGTGGTGGCGGTGCCAGAGGCACTGGTCGGCACGGTCAAGCGCGGGACGACCGTTCAGTTCACCGTTCCGGCGTATCCCGGGGAGAAGTCCGCTGGTGTCGTGGCCCGGCCTGCGCTGTCGCTAGATCCAAAGACGCGGACAATGCCCGTCGAGCTGGATGTGAGAAACTCCGCCGGGCTGCTGGCTCCGGGCATGTACGCCGAGGTTGCCTGGCCACAGAGTCGGGAGCGCGAAAGTCTTCTGGTGCCGGCTTCGGCGATCAAGGCGACGACAGAACGTGTCTTCGTGATCCGGGTTGTCGGGGGTGTCGCAGAATGGGTTGACGTCAGGAGGGGGGCTGCCGAGGGCAATCTCGTCGAAGTCTTCGCCCACCTGAAACCTGGCGACAAGATCGTCCAGCGTGCCACCGACGAAATCCGTCCTGGCACGAGAATTTCCTCACAACCATAAGCTCAAGTCTCGTGCGGGAGCAACTGGCTGCGCACGAAAGGATCGCAGGCATGCAGACCATTTTGGTGACAGGAGGTGCAGGATTCATCGGCTGCAATTTTGTGAGGCTGGCTCTGTCTCGAACGAATTACGAGGTCCTCGTGTTGGACAAGCTCACCTACGCGGGAAACCGATGCAGTCTGGAATCTGTAGTCGAAAATCCCCGGTTCAAGTTCGTGGAAGGCGACATCGGCGACCGGCGCTGCGTGGAGGCTCTCTATCGAGAGCATCGCCCGGTCTGGGTCGTCAATTTCGCGGCCGAAACTCATGTCGATCGTTCCATCGACGACCCGCGGCCATTCGTGACCACCAACATCGTCGGAACGTCTGAGCTGCTGGAAACCTCGCGCCAGTTCTGGATGGGTCTCGATTCACAATCCCAGCCGGCATTTCGTTTTCTTCACGTTTCAACCGACGAAGTCTATGGCACGTTAGGGCCCCACGGCTTGTTCAAGGAAACGACGCCCTATGCGCCCAACTCGCCTTATGCCGCGTCAAAAGCCGGATCGGACCACCTCGTCCGAGCCTACTATGAAACCTACAGGTTGCCTGTCCTCATTACCAACTGCTCGAACAACTATGGTCCGTTTCAGTTTCCAGAAAAACTGATTCCGCTCATGCTCCTAAACGCGGTGGAAGGCAAAGCCTTGCCGATCTACGGAGACGGCGGCAACATTCGAGATTGGCTCCACGTCGAGGATCATTGCCGCGGCATCCTGCTGGTTCTGCAAAAGGGCCGTCCAGGAGAGAGCTACAACATCGGCGGACGAAACGAGCGGACTAACCTTGAGATCGTCAATCGCTTGTGCACCTGCCTGGAAGAGAAGCTGCCCGCGTCGCAAAACCGCGCGCTGCAGGAAAAGGGGATTCGGGCCTATGAATCGCTGAAAGAGTTCGTTGCTGACCGTCCTGGACACGATCGCCGCTATGCCATCGATGCTGCCAAGATCTGCAACGAACTGGGTTGGGAGCCGCAATACGACTTCGATTCGGGCATTGCCCAAACCATTGAATGGTATTTGCACCATGGCGAATGGTGCAGGAAAGTGCTGGCCGGAAAATACGGCCGTGAGCGCTTAGGGCTCAAAACAGAAGTCGAGAGATAGTCGATACAGCAGGCTCATCTGCTGGCTTTCGGAGCCACGGCCTTCTGAAACTTGCCTAGCCTGATGCCTCCTGATACTCTCTGCCGCAACCAGGAGGCGAAGATGCTGAAAGACAGAGTGGGAATCGTTTTCGGAGTGGCCAACAAGCGCAGTATTGCTTGGAACATCGCGCAGGCTTGGCACCACGCGGGAGCGAAGCTGGCTTTTACGTATCAAGGCGAGCGGTTGAGAGAGAATGTCGAACAGCTATCCGCCAGCCTGGGTGCTGCAAGTCCAGTGTTCTCGTGCGACGTCACGCGAGACGAAGACATCCAGGCGGTGTTCGATCAGGCTGCGGCGCACTTCGGGAAGATCCACTTGGTTCTCCATAGCGTGGCTTTCGCACCGCGCGAGGCCCTGGGAGGGAGGTTTATCGAAACGTCGCGCGAGGCCTTCCGCATCGCCATGGACGTCAGTGCGTACTCGTTGCTGGGAATCGCCCGAGCGGCCGCTCCGCTGATGCCGGAGGGTGGCAGCATTCTGACACTGAGCTACTACGGAGCCGAGAAGGTCGTCCCACACTATAACGTGATGGGCGTCGCCAAGGCAGCTTTGGAGGCCAACGTTCGCTATCTAGCCCACGATCTTGGCCCCCAAGGAGTGCGGGTGAATGCTATCAGCGCTGGACCGGTCAATACTTTGGCGGCACGCGGCATCGGCGATTTCGGAGATATGTTGAAATATCACGCGGAGCACGCTCCTTTGAAGCGCAACGTCCTGGGGAAGGAATTAGGCGACACAGGGGTTTACCTCGCCAGCGACATGTCGTCCGGCGTCACTGGCGAAGTCATCTACGTTGACTGCGGTTACAACATTATGGGGATGTAGAACGCCCGATTCGTATCGCGGTGTAAAGGCGTACTCGCGAGGTGGCAGTTCGGACAGAATAGGAGTCTACTCATGAAGCTGAACGAAACAGACTGGATCGGTAGCTTGCGTATGGCAGCCAGCGGAGGGCTTGTGGTTCTGGCCTCGCTTTTCTGCGTTGCGTGCAGTGCACAAACGGAGACGGCTCCCACAGCTCCTACTGCAACGGTTCAACAGCCGCCTGCTTCCCCTTCTTCGGCGGGAGCCAGCTCCAGCAGTGCCAGCGATAGGAGTTTTGGCCCGATCAAAGCCAAGGTCCCGTCCGAATGGGCTGAAAGAACGCCATCCTCTTCGATGCGTAAGGCGCAGTATTCGCTACCAAAGGTCGCTGGGGACGGCGAAGATGCCGAACTGGCTGTGTTCTATTTCGGTCCCGGCCAAGGGGGGTCGGTGGAGGCAAACATCGAGCGGTGGATAGGGCAGATTTCCCAACCTGACGGGTCTTCTTCCAAAGACAAGGCGAAAACCACCAAGAAAGATGTTGGAGGGATGCCGGTGACGCTGGTCGATGTGAACGGCACCTACTCGGCCGGCATGATGTCGAGCGCCCCGCCCCGCCAGGGCTATCGCATGCTGGCAGCCGTGGCCGAAACGGCAGAGGGACCCTGGTTCTTCAAGCTCACCGGTCCCGAAAAGACGGTTGCGAACTGGTCGAAGAGTTTTGACCAGTTCATTGGCAGCTTCAGGCAATAGAAGAGGTGACCGTCTGGAGAAAAGGAAGGCCCACTTTGCCAAAGCGGGCCTCGGCCGAATCAGGCTGGCGCGTAGGCAGCTTCTTTGACGTCTTCGAAGTAAAGGCTCAACACACCGCCAATCTGCTGTAATGTGAAAGGCTTTGGGATGACCGAAACGGGTGCATAGTCGAGAACACTGCGGAATAGATCGTCTTCTCCGGTCAAGCCTGTTAAAACCACGAAGACAAGATCCTTGTCGATCTCTTTGAGGGCTTTGAGCGTCTCGACACCGTTCATGCCTGGCATGTTGAGGTCCAGAAACACCATCCGAAAAGACTCTTCCTGCGCAGCCTTCACTGCCTGTACTCCGCCCGCAACGGCTACCGCTTGAATATCGTGGGCAACGACCATGCGCCGGAGAGCTTCACGAACGATTTCTTCGTCGTCGACGATCAAGACCGGCTGCCGACTTCCTTGGCTGCCCGTTCTGGGGGTCGCCGCCAGCCAAGCATCGATTTGCGACCGCTTGAACCGGAGACTTCCTCCGACTTTGAGGGAAGGAATCTTGTTCTGGCGTGCAAAAAGATAAACGGTTTGCTCCTTCAGTTTCAGGTAATCGGCGACTTCTTTCACTGTGATCAAAGACTCGTTCATCCATCCTCCCTGGATCTCACGCGCGCTTACGACGCTCGAAGTGGGACTTCCGGAGAAGTCGAGCAGCAGCGCATTAGCGGTAAGTCTATGCTTTGTTGTTAGTTTAGAGAACAAGCCCCTCTTTAGCCTGACGTCTCACTCTGCCAATGAAATCTGAGGCCATAGCTTTATATTATGGCTCTTGTCTCTCCGTCAAGGAATTAAACGCTCAGCTTTCTTGTGTTTTTGTCCTGTTTATTCTGTGAAAGAAGCGCGCGCTTCATCGGCCCGTCGCAGCATGCATTGCATTTCTCCCCTCCGGCTTTCAGCTGGTTGGCGGCTGAGGAACGCTGCAGCGCCAACGAGCCCAGAGTGCTGCACTCTGAGGAATGACTTCAACAGGGGTTGATGTAACTCTGAACCGCCAAGCGGTAAGAATTTCGCGAGACATTGGTGGTCAAACGCTCGGAAGGTGCGGCCCGCGCCTGCACAAGACGATGAGAATTAGCGGGATCGCAGACGAGTGAAGCCGCGAAGAGGGATGATCATCAGTTGGCAGGGAGATTGCTGAACCTCAAAACACGAGTTGTCTCACTTCCGTACACTGCTGGAGACACAATTTGGATATCTTCCGAGGCTTCGACCGCAACTTCACCATTCTGGCGGCAGACGACCTGCCAGAGAATCTTGCGCTCATTCAAGACATCCTCGAGTCGCCACGCTGCCGGCTGCTTCTCGCCCGAAACGGGCAGGAAGCGCTTGACTTGGCACTGCAATACCATCCTGACTTGGTCCTGCTCGATGTCATGATGCCGGAATTGGACGGATACCAGGTGTGCCACCAGCTGAAGGGAACCCGTGACAAGCAACTGATCCCCGTGGTCATGATCACGGCATTGACCGATCTCGGAGACAAGATTCGTGGAATCGAGGCGGGTGCAGACGATTTCCTGAACAAGCCCTTCAACGTTGCTGAGTTCGCTGCGCGCGTGCGGTCGTTGCTGCGTCTGAAGCAGATTACCGACGAGCTGGAAAACGCCGAAACGGTGTTATTCAGTCTGGCGCTGGGAGTCGAAGCCAAAGATCCCAGTACGATTGGCCATTGCGAACGGCTAGCACGTTACTCCGTGAAGCTGGGGGAGCCGTTGGGTCTGGAAGCCAGCGCGCTGAAGGCGCTTCAACGGGGCGGCATTCTGCACGATATTGGCAAGCTCGGCGTGCCCGACGCGATCTTGCTTAGTCCGAGACCTCTGTCACGAGAAGACTGGAGCGTGATGCGGCAACACACGCTCATCGGCGAGCGGATCTGCCAGCCGCTTCGTTCCTTCGGCCAGGTTTTGCCAATCATCCGATGCCATCATGAACGCTGGGATGGGAGTGGCTATCCAGACGGGCTGCGAGGAGAGGAGATTCCACTTACGGCGAGGATCCTTCAGATTGTCGATGTCTTTGATGCGCTGTGCTCCCAGCGGCCTTACAAACCGCCGCTGTCGGTGGGTGCGGTGCTCCAGCAACTGCACGAAGAAGCCAGGAGGGGCTGGCGCGACCGTGAGCTTACCCAGGAGTTCATCTGGCTGGTCGAGAACCAGCAGCTTGAAGAGAGCCTGCTGCAAATGCCAGCGAGCGCAGCCTGCTAGTGTATTGTCCAACAACTAACTGGGCAATAACAGGAAATTAGTTTATTGTCTGGGCATGCCGATGGTTTTGCCTCCACTGACGCTGAGTGCCACCGATCGAGGGGGAATCGAGCGCTGGTTGAAGGCCCACGGAACACCCCAACAGGTGGTAAGGCGAAGCCGGATTGTCTTGGCCGCCGCGGCGGGTCAGCCCGACAGTGGCATCGCGCAAGCGCTCCAGGTCAATCGCAAGACGGTGATCGTGTGGCGGTCGCGCTTTGCTCAGGAAGGAATCGGAAGTCTGTGGGAGATTGCCGCGGGCCGAGGGCGCAAACCCAGTTATGGACCGGACAAGATCAAGCAGA
>VFZK01000285.1 GCA_016871215.1 Acidimicrobiia bacterium
AACCAAGGCTGTTTGGCTTTCCCAAAGGCTTCCATTTCGGTCCATTCATCGGCTCCGCAAATCACCGCACAGATGGCGATGGCCAGAATATCGGACAGCAGATGGCGCTTGGTAGGATCGACGCGGGGATCCTTAACTTGCTTCAGCTGGTCGAGCAACCCTCCCATGAGATTGCCAGAACTGCTGGCGGTGGGCTTGAGTGGGGACATGAACAAGGGCTCCGGAGATCGCATTGGAGCTATTTCCCCTTGTCGTCATAGCATATGGATGCAGATTTGTCCAGCCCTCTTTAGATGCGTTCGCCCTGGGGATCGGGTGCACATAGCTTGTCGTCCACACCGGTCGAATGGACGACTTCAGCTTTCATGGGCACGATGACTTGGTGGATTCGAACCTCGACGATTTTCATTGTTGTCGGACCAACTCCTGCCAGGGCTGTTGCATTGTGGGCCGAAGTCGGACGCGCTCAGTCACGGTCGGCTTACTGAACCGCTCGCGGACCACAGAATCAGTTGCGCGCGTTAGCAAGGGCTCAACCTCGACTCACAACTTATGAGACTTTGACGACCCATTGCCAGAAATCCGTTGGGATGGTAACTCAGAGCAGGATATCGTTAAAGTGCGATGCGCAGGCCCGCTCGATCCGCTAGCTCGCCGTCCGAGGCTGGGCTGCCGTTGGCCATGCGAGCGGAGAAAACCCAATTTCTTCGCAACTCCCCGCTGGGGCGGATTCTGGTGAACCTGAGATGACTCTCGACATCGGCATCATCGGCTGTGGCGTCATTGCCGACTATCACCTGCGCGCATTGGCAGAACAACCCGAGTGCCGGGTGACGGCCTGCGCGGACGTCAACTCGGATTCCGCTCAACGCTGTGCCGCAGCGTTCCATGTGCCCCGAATTCTGGCAGACGGCCATGCGCTCTTGCAGTTGCAGGATCTCGACTTGGTCGTTATCTGCACGCCGCCGAAGTGGCATGCCGAGTTGCTGCTGCAGGCCCTGCAGTTGCGCAAGCACGTGCTAGTCGAAAAGCCGCTCGCAATGGATCTGCAGCAAGCCCAGTCGCTCGTTACAGCCGCCGCGAAGACGGATCGCATCGTCGGCGTAGCCTTGATGCACCGGTACCTCCCGGTGTATCGGGCGGTGCACGACTTCATCCAGGCGGGCGTCCTGGGCACCGTCCGGCGCGTTCGCTTGTCGCTAGGCAGAAGCATGATCGGCGACAGCCGCTTCACAACGCCTCAAAGCGATCCCCGCAGCTGGCTTGTCAATCGCACCATTGCCGGCGGCGGCATGCTGATGTCGTCTTCAATTCATTTTTTCTCAGTTGTGTCCTACTTGCTGGGCAATCGAGCTGCTTTGACCGTCGCAGGCCGGGTCCGCCAGCTCCATCCCATCGCGTTTCCAGGAATTGAGGACGACATCGATCTAGTCGTCAGGTGGGACAACAACATCGAGTTTACCTATCGCGAAAGCTGGGTAGCGGATTTGCCCTATCGCGGCCAGATCGACGGCGACGAAGGGCAACTTGTGCTCTCTGCCGAAGGATTTACCAACCTCAGTTTAGAAACGGAATGCCGAAACTCAAATCCCCATCCGTATGAAACGCTCGATTGGACTCGGCCGGTGTCCAACGAGCAGTTGCAAGCTCTGATACCCCAGCCGTCGCTCTTTTCGGGCTTGTGGGCCGATCTGGTGAAGAGCATCCGGCAGAAATCGCGGGTTCCGCGCCTGCCTGGCCTGGAGCACGCACGCAACATGCAAAGTATTGTGACTGCAGCCTGCCGGACGGAAGTGACCAGACAGCTGGAATGCGTCGACTGGTTCCCGGAAAAAACAGTCACCTAGTTTCGGGAGAAAGCGGCAAAAGACTGCCGCACGCCTCGATGCTGCGCGGTCATCGCGGCATCTCGGAGCTTCACCCGCTCTCGAGTCTGCAGATCCGTTTAACACGTCAGACGAGCCTTTCTGCTGTGCAACAGCGCCGAAAGATGGCATGGATTTCGCGGATCCGCGCACATTCCCCGCAGCCTCTTCGGGACTGGGGCCGGCTTTTCAGCCGTGCCCCTTTCCCGGCGCGAACGATGTCGTCATTCCCGCGGAAGCGGGAATCCAGGGTTCCCGCCGGTACGGGTGCTCAAGCGATAGTTCCAACCCTCCCTGGGCTCCCGCCTACGCGGGAGCGACGGCTGCAGGAGCTGGAAGCCCATGCCGGTGGCATGGGCATCTTGCGATGCCGGACTCTCCGCGACTGAAACCCTTGCGCCGAGCGTCTTTCGGAGTTTCGCGACAGAAACTAACTAGACTCATTCGAGCTGTAGATTTCGGGACAGCCTAATGAAGGACTGCTGGCCGGGAGGCGCACGATGTCTGCGGCTTGCTTTCGAGTGGGCAGGCCTTGAGTGGGAATGATGACCGCAGGTGTCTGGTTATCTTGAACAGAGGCCAAGGGACGCCATGCCTGCGAAAGCGGGCATCCCATCCATGCCTCTCCTGCCGAACGGAGAACACTGCAAACTGACCCAACTTCTGTGGCTAATCTGATAGCGCTTTGGATTCATCTTTTGCATACTATGCCGCTTCGGAGAGCTAGACCGGCGTTAGGGACGATTCGCGAGCGATTCGGCATTCGCGAGCTCGATGGTGTTTTTACTCACTCTTGAGCTCGCGCGAAACCTCAACTGGGAGACCAGAAATTGCGTACCGAAGAAAGAATCCAGTATCTCAATAAGATCAAGAGCCCCGCTATCATGACCGAGGAGCTTCGGCAGATGAGCCGGAACCTTTGGTGGACCTGGAACCGTGAAGCCCAAGAGATTTTTGCGAACCTGTCGCCTCTGGCCTGGACCGCTTCAAATCACAGCGCTGTTGCAGTTCTGAACTCGTTGTCGTCGACCGAGCTGAAGGCACGGTTGATGGAGAAGGCTTTTTCGGAACGTGTGGCCGACGTGCTGCTTGTGTTTCGCGAGTATTTGACGCGAGATCGCACCTGGTGTTCGGCGCATGCGGCACCCTTCTTGAAGAGCCCGGTGGCGTATTTCAGTGCGGAGTTCGCCATTCACGAGAGCCTTCCGATCTACTCCGGTGGCTTGGGCGTTCTGGCGGGTGACCACGCCAAATCAGCGAGCGACCTCGGCGTGCCGCTGGTGGGAATCAGCTTGTTCTACCGGCAGGGGTATTTCCAACAGCAGATTGCTCCCCATGGCTGGCAGGAAGAACACTATCCGTTGCTTGACCGGAACGAACTGCCCGTCGACCTGGTTCTACAGGAAGACGGCAGCCCTCTGGTGCTTTCGGTGGAGCTTCAACATACGCAGGTCAAGTTTCAGGCTTGGCGTTTGAACGTTGGATCTACCGTGCTGTATCTGTTAGATACAGAGCTCATGGAGAATGAGGATCATTACCGAGACCTCACGAGCCGCGTCTACGGGGGCGACACAGCGACCCGGGTTGCCCAGGAAATTGTCATCGGCATTGGAGGCGTGCGGCTGCTTCGCGCCTTGAACATTGCGCCGGCAGTTTTTCACATGAACGAGGGGCACTCCGCCTTCCTCACGTTTGAGTTGCTCCGCGAGCAGTTGGGCAAAGGGGTTGCCCTCAAAGCTGCCGAGGAGTGGGTGCGAGACCACTGTGTCTTTACGACCCACACTCCAGTTCCTGCCGGACACGACCGGTTTTCTCCCGACCATATGGAGTACGTCTTCGGGAAGTTTCGTACACGTCTCAACCTCGATGTATACCAGTTCCTGAGCTATGGGCGGGTCAATCCGGACGACAGCCAGGAAACCTTCTGCATGACGGTCCTGGCGTTGAAGATGGCACGGGCGGCCAACGGCGTCAGCGAGCTGCACGGGGAAGTGAGCCGCAAAATGTGGCGTTCATTGCACACTCAGAAGACGACACCCGTCGCACCCATCGGGCACATCACCAACGGAATTCATGTCCGCGGCTGGATGACGCGGCCAACCCAGCGGTTTTGGAAGGCACACTTGGGCGCCGACTGGGAAACGCGCCTGATGTATCCGGATCTCTGGAAGATCATCTCCGACCGGGACCTCATCTCGGATGAGGAGATCTGGGCCCTTCGCTACTGGTTGCGGCGTGAGTTGGTTGAATTCGCTCGAAAGCGGTTGCGAGGCCAGTTTACGCGCATTGGCGAAGGCTCCAAAGTCTTCGAGAAGATTCTCTCGCCCGACGCGCTGACCATCGGCTTTGCACGCCGTTTCGCCACCTACAAACGGGCACCGCTGATCTTTTCGGATCTCTCCCGCGCCATCGCCATTTTCAACGACGCGAAACTCCCCGTGCAGCTGGTTTTCTCCGGCAAGGCGCACCCCCGCGACGATCGGGGCAAGGAGTTCATTCAGCGTATTCATGAGATCACGCGCCGCAACGAATTTTTCGGCAAGGTGATCTTCATCGAGAACTACGATATTCACGTGGCGCGATGCCTCGTCTCGGGCTCTGACGTTTGGCTCAATACGCCTCGTCGCCCGCTCGAAGCCAGCGGCACGAGCGGCCAGAAGGTGAGCGTGCACGGGGGGCTGAACCTGAGCGTGCTCGATGGCTGGTGGCGGGAAGGGTTCGACGGGACCAACGGATGGTCGATAGGCAACGATCACTCGCCCGAGGACCCCGAAGGGCAAGATGCAGCAGATGCCGAATCGCTCTATGAAACGCTGACGGAGTCTGTGATTCCGCTATTTTTCGACCGCGACGAGCACGGCATCCCTCGAGGCTGGATCGAGAAGATCCGGCGGGCGATGCAGACCCTCATCCCCCAATACAATACGGACCGCATGGTGGCGGAGTACGTCACCAAATACTATCTTCCCAAGAAACATGTGCTGCGGGGGTAACGAGACAGGCTAAGAGAGTTGCCGGGAATCCAGTTCAGGACGGGGCTCCCTCGCCTGGAAGGGTGAAGCGCCGGCGAATCCAAATCCCGCGGTAAACGGCCCCAGCCTTGTGGAGCGAGAGATGCTGCATCCCGAAGACCGAAGCCGCCCGCCTAGGTTGCTGCCTGCTGGCCTGCTTCGGCCAGCAGCTCGGCTGTCAGATCGTCGATAAACTGTCTGGCTGTCCTTCCCGATCGAGCGTTATGGAGCTGAACCCACTGCAACGCTCGCTGCTCCAGCTCCTTTCGCTCGATTGGCAGCTGCCGGCGCTTCGCCATGGCGCTCACGATCGCCAAATACTCTTGCTGGCTGGGCGATACGAAAACCAATTGAATGCCGAAACGGTCGGCCAGAGATACCTTCTCCTGCAACGTATCCTGCTGGCGCACTTCATCTCCCCGAAGATCGTTCCTGTCTGAGAAGTACTCCTGGATCAAGTGGCGCCGGTTGGAGCTGGCGTAGATCACAACGTTTTTCGGCCGGGCTTCCAAACTGCCCTCCAGCACGGCTTTGAGAGTCTTGTACTGAGTTTCCCCTTCTTCGAAAGACAGGTCGTCGACAAAGAGGATGAACCGTTCCCTGCGCTGGCGGACCACTGTCATGACTTGGGGTAGATCGCCCAGATCGTCACGCGAGACCTCGATCATGCGCAACAGCCCTTCGGGAAAACGGTTCAATAGAGCCTTGATGGCAGACGATTTTCCGGTGCCTCGATCTCCGTACAAGAACACGTTGTTGGCAGGGTAACCCGCCAGAAAATGGGCCGTGTTGCGTACCAGCGTTTCCTTCTGACTTTGGAAGCCCATCAGATCCTCTAACCGAATCGGGTCAGGTTCTGCGATCGGCCGAACGGCGCCGCTACCGTCCAAACGCATCCAGTGGAAAGCCCGGAATCGAGAGAACAAACCCGCTCCGTTCTTCCGATAGTATTCCGCGAGAGCTGGCAGCAGCAGCCCCCAGTCCTTGGCCTCATGCAATACCCGTGCTGTTTCAAGGCGCCCTGCCGTGTGCCCACCGTCTGTTGTTCCGGTGGCGAACTCATCCCAACCAAGCCAAAGGCCTCCTGGGTCAAACTTCTGCAACAGAGGTAGAACCGTCTTCGAATCCACCTGGTAAAGACTTTGCAGGCGCCTGAGATCTGCTTCCACCTGGCCAGCCAGTGACTTGCCCAGCCTGCTCTCGCCACTGAGCTGCGCCCGAGACGAAAACAGGTTCTCGTCTTCGAGGACCAGATCCAGCAGGTGGTCTTGCCACGGTCCGCCCAGGCCGTACGGATGGGCTAACGAGGCCTTTGCTGCCAGCTGGGAAAAGAAAGCGGCATAGGATCCCGTGATGCGGAGCAGAGCTTTTCTGGCCAATTTGGTGTTTCGGCTCAACTGGTCCAACAGCTCAAGCAGGGAGGAGACGGTCGGATCGGACAAGACGCCGCGGTAGATCACCAGCTGGTGGGCTGCGCGCAAAGTCTTGATCAGGCCGGCAGATTCCTTCGTCGGGTGATCTTGATCGACAGAATTGTTCTTCATCTAAGCTCCACAGGAAGCAACTGGGCTCGGCAAGGCCGAGTGAAAGTACAACCCCAGGAATGCGATGTCAAGGCGAAGGGATGAAGCGGGGGTGCGCTCATTCCTCCGGCCCGTGCATCCAGGCCCTCGGCGCTAGAGCTGCCGGTCTGAGAAGGAAGGCAAGTGCCTTGCGGCTATGATGGTTGTTGGCTGCTCGGGCGCACGAATGCCTGCAGGCAGAGTGTGTGCGGAGCTGAACCGAGGTATTGTTGCTTGCTAAGCTTCGGTCGCCGTGAGCTTGGCATTGTGATAGCGGTATGGCAAAACCGGAGCATTATCTAACTGTTCGCGCGATCCGCCCATTGGTTTCTGTGCTGCGTGCAGGGCGAACGCATCTAAAGAGGGCTGAACAAATCTGCATCCATATGCTATGACGACAAGGGGAAATAGCTCCAATGCGATCTCCGGAGCCCTTGTTCATGTCCCCACTCAAGCCCACCGCCAGCAGTTCTGGCAATCTCATGGGAGGGTTGCTCGACCAGCTGAAGCAAGTTAAGGATCCCCGCGTCGATCCTACCAAGCGCCATCTGCTGTCCGATATTCTGGCCATCGCCATCTGTGCGGTGATTTGCGGAGCCGATGAATGGACCGAAATGGAAGCCTTTGGGAAAGCCAAACAGCC
>VFZK01000286.1 GCA_016871215.1 Acidimicrobiia bacterium
AAAGCAACCGTTGGCGCGTTCTCTTGTCGATCATCATCATCGTGAAGTGTGGCAACCAGCTCGGGAGATGCCCCAGGACTATAGACAAATCAGGCCGACCCTGCAATCCGAAACAGGCCAACGTTCACGCAGGGCCAGGTTGCGGCTGCTCCGTCGCGGCTGGCGGTCCCACCAGCTGGCTGGTGGGTAGCAAAGCGGAAGCATCCTGTTTCTCCGCACCAGAGCAATTCTGGCGGAGGAGAAATCAGCCTCCCGCTTGAACCGCGGGCTGGGCGTCGGAGAACTTTACGAGCAACTCTTCAACGACGCTCAGGAAGGCCTTTGACGCCCGTGACAAATAGCGATTCTTGCGATGGATCAGTCCCAGCTGGCGGATCAGTTTCAAGTCCTGAATCGGCACGAGCCGCAGCTGGCCACGCTCGGTTTCTTCAGTCACATAGCTTTTGGGAACGATCGAGATGCCCATCCCGATCGACACGAATTTCTTGATGGTTTCTATGCTGGCCAGCTCCATAGAGATATTCATGTTCTTCCACGACGCACCAAAATGCTTCACCAGCCGCTCCCGCGTTGTCCCAGCTTTGTGAAAGATGAACGGATAAGAGACCACATCCTCCAGCACGACGGAAGAGCGGCTTGCCAATGGGTGCGTCGGGCTGGTGATCAGCCACAGCTCGTCTTCAGCGATCGGCATCACGTACAGGTCGTGGTCTGGAACCGGCAGCGTCACGATGCCGAAATCCAGCTGGTTGTCGAGGATCTTATCCACCACCTTCTTCGAGAAGTTGCGGTAGATGCTGATCTGAACCTCCGGGTACTTCTCCTTAAATAGCGCGAAGAGCTGGGGCAGCACATAAAGACAGGTGGCTTCGTTCGCACCAATCAGTAACTTGCCGCGCGGCGAAGCATGCAGCTCCGTAACGGCAAGCTTGGCCTCGTCATGAAGGCTCAACAATCGCTCGGCATAGCCAAAGAGCAGTTCCCCAGCTTGGGTAAGGCAGACTTTCTTGCCGATTCGGTCAAAGAGCTTCTCACCCAGCTCTTCCTCGAGCATCCGAACCTGGGTACTGATGGCCGGCTGAGTTCTGAAGAGTTTTTCAGCTGCCAGCGTAAAGCTTCGGTTCACTGCCACTTCATAGAAATTTCGGATCTGATCCAAGTTCATTCGATGTCCGGGCACAAGATAAGAATCGCTTATAGATAGCACAGATAGGATAACGATGGAAGGGCAGGGCAGACTAGGCGTGGGGTCGGAAGCGGTATGTAGATGCTGATGAGCCCGAGAACTGCGTCTCAGCAATTGCTCACTTCGGGTTGTTCTTCCTCTGTCGGATCTTCTGTCTTCGGTGTTCGAGCCGTTCGCCAACGGTTTTCTCGAAGCCCTCGTCCGATGGAGTGAAATAGACGCGCTTTTCCAGCGACTCGGGCAGGCAGCTCATATCGGTGAGCTTGTCCTGGAAATCGTGGGCATACTGATAGCCTTTGCCGTATCCCAATTCTTTCATCAGTCGGGTCGGGGCGTTCCGCAAGTGCATCGGGACGGGTTCGGCCAGGGTGTTCTTGACGTCTTCGACCACTGAGCCATAGGCTCGATAGAGCGCATTCGACTTGGGCGCCGTTGCCATGTAGACCGCAGCCTGTGCCAGAGCCAGGTTGCCTTCCGGGAGGCCAATGAAGTCAAACGCCTGCATCGCGCTCACGGCCACCGGCAAGGCCATGGGATCGGCCATGCCGACATCCTCCGATGCGAAACGGACGATCCGGCGCGCGATGTACAGCGGGTCTTCTCCGCATTCGATCATTCGCCCCAGCCAGTACAGTGTTGCGTCCGGATCGCTGTTGCGCATCGACTTGTGCAACGCCGAGATGAGGTTGTAGTGCTCCTCGCCGGCTTTGTCATAGAGGAGCATCCGTTTTTGAAAGGCGTCTTCCAGGATGGCGGGCGTGACCGTCTTGGTTCCCTGTTCATCCCGAGGGGCCAACTGAGCTGCAATCTCCAGCGTGTTGTAAGCAGTCCGGGCATCCCCGTTCGCAAACAGAGCCATTTGCTCAATCAGTGACGGATCGATCCGTATCGCTTCCGAGCCGAGCCCTTTGACCTCGTCCGCCAACGCCCGGTTCAAGAGTCCGACCATGTCTTCCACCGATAGCGGATGCAGCACGTAGACTTTTGAACGCGACAGCAGCGCCGCGTTGAGCTCGAATGAAGGGTTTTCCGTCGTTGCTCCGATGAGTGTGATGTTCCCATTCTCGACATGCGGGAGAAAGGCATCTTGCTGTGCTTTGTTGAAGCGATGGATCTCATCCACGAAAAGAATCGTCCGCCTTCCGTAGTGGCGGGTTCTTTCCGCCTCGGCCATCACCGTTTTGATTTCCTTGATTCCGGCCAGCACGGCGCTGAAGGGAACAAAGTCAGCCCGAGTGATGCGCGCGATAATGCGAGCGAGGGTCGTTTTGCCCGTACCTGGCGGTCCCCAAAGGATGAGGGAACGGAGCTGGTCCTTCTCGATGGCGACCCGTAGGGGCTTGGTGGGGCCCAGCAGGTGCTTCTGCCCTGCGTAGTCCTCGAGACGCTCCGGGCGCATACGGTCGGCGAGCGGTGTGCCCTTCTGCAGAGGTTGCTTTTCCTGTGAATCGAGGTTCGAAAACAGATTCATGAAAGGATGACTTGTTGCATGAAGTCGGCTGTTGGGTTGCGAGCTTGGGATCTGGCGCTCGAGGAGTTCACCTCTACAGCTTTCTGATTCATGGTATCGTAACTGCCCGTTTCGGGGCGGGAATTTTCGGCGCTGCGATTCACCTTGGCACGGGATGCGGCGCGCAGCTTCGTCCCAGGCGAGAGTTTGCAAAAAGTTCGGGGATTTGGGTTGAAATCAGCCAGGTTCGAGGGTATTTTCTTGAAGTTACGCTGAGGCCAGGCGAAGAACAGTGCCGTTGGCATCGAGTCCGACAGCCCGTGACACGGTCGTTGTTAAAGAAAGAGCTCATTCCAGTCGAAACTCAGGCTTGAATTCGGCTTAACTGGCTTCTGGAAATCACGTTGCAAGGTGTGACGCCGAATCCACGACTCAACGAAGTAGTCACAGTGGTATTTCCCTCTTTGCATCCGTCCTGCCCGAGAGGCATCGAGGAATGCGCGGAAACTGGCGCCGAAGCGAGGGCTAGCGAGTCGTCCGATCGGCTACCTTGAATCGTCCGAAAATGTGAGTGCTTATGCCGGCAATCGTTTCTGTTGAGAAGGATAAAGACATCAAGGAACCACCTCTGGAAGGAGAACTGAGGCTGCTGTACCTCATGCTTCTCATTCGTCGTTTCGAGGAGCGCGCTTCGCAGGCTTACCAGCAACAGAAGATCGGTGGCTTCTGCCACCTCTATATTGGGCAGGAAGCAGTTGTTGTCGGAGCGGTGGCCGCCGCGCGGGCAGACGACTATGTCATTACAGCGTATCGCGACCATGCCCATGCCATTGCGCGCGGCACTTTGCTCAATGCGGCGATGGCAGAGCTCTTCGGCAAGTCGACTGGGGTTTCGAAAGGCCTTGGCGGTTCAATGCACTACTTCGACAAGGCGAATCACATGTATGGCGGTCATGCCATCGTTGGCGGCCATCTGCCTCTGGCGACCGGAATGGCTTTCGCGAGCCGCTACCGGGGTGAAGATCGTTGCACTCTTTGTTTTTTCGGGGATGGCGCCATCAACCAGGGAGTCTTCCACGAGGCCTGCAACCTGGCAGCCCTCTGGAAGCTGCCCGTCGTTTTCGTCTGCGAGAACAATTTGTTTGGCATGGGAACGCATGTCGAACGTGCCACCTCCGTGAAGGAGTTGACTAACCGCGCCAAGGCCTACGACATGCCCTCGATGGTCGTCAACGGCATGGATGTGCGGGAAGTACGCCACAGTTTTCGTACGGTTCTTGACGCGATGCGGAAGAAACCGTACCCCTTCTTCATTGAGGCTCGGACGTATCGCTACCGCGGCCACTCAATGTCTGATCCGGCAACCTACCGGACGAAAGAAGAGCTGGACAAGTACAAGAACGAGGATCCGATCGTTGGGTTCAAGTCGGTGCTATTAGCCGAGGGAAAACTCGATGAAAGCCGCTTTTCGGAGATGGATCGCGAAGCCAAGCGGCTGTCGGCTGAATCCGTCCGGTTTGCCGAAGAGAGTCCTGAACCTCCCCTGGAGGGTTTGCATCACTACACCTTCGTCGAGGGACTGAACTCATGAGGGAGATCACCTACCGGCAGGCGGTGAACGAAGCGCTAGAGGAGGAGATGCAGCGCGACCCGAACGTCTTCTTGCTGGGAGAAGAGGTCGCGGAATACAACGGCGCTTACAAAGTCAGCCAGGGGTTGCTCGACAAGTTCGGTCCGAAGCGGGTGCTCGACACGCCGATCAGCGAAGGCGGTTTCGCCGGTCTGGGAATCGGCGCTGCGATGGTCGGATTGCGGCCCGTGGTCGAGTTCATGACGTTCAGCTTCTCACTGGTGGCGTTTGACCAGGTGGTGAACAACGCGCCCAACATGCTCACCATGTCTGGCGGACAGTTCAACATCCCAATCGTCTTTCGCGGACCGAATGGCCCGGCTCACCAGCTGGGAGCAACGCATTCCCACGCCACGGAACCCCTTTATGCGAACTTTCCGGGCTTGAAGATTGCCATTCCGGGAACCCCCCGCGACGCCAAAGGGTTGCTGAAAACGGCCATTCGAGACGACAACCCTGTTTTCGTGCTCGAGTCTGAACTGCTCTACAACGTCACTGGACCAGTCGAGGAGAGGGAGGTGGAGCTTCTGATCCCGCTCGGCAAGGGTGAAATCAAACGCGCAGGGGCCGACGTGACGATTCTTTGTTATGCCCAGACCGTCCGCATGGCGCTTGCTGCAGCCGAGACGCTGGCTGGGCAAGGCATTCAAGCTGAGGTGCTCGATCTTCGTTCGATCAAACCTTTGGATCTGGATTTGATTCTGAGCTCGGTGTCGAAGACCCACCGCTGCGTCATTGCCGAGCAGAACAAACCGTTCTGTGGCATCGGCGCGGAATTGACCTACCAGATTCAGCGCGACATCTTCGACGAATTGGATGCCCCCGTTGCCCGAGTCACTCAGGAAGAAGTTCCCATGCCCTACAACGAGCGGCTCGAAGCAGCGGTCCTGCCGAGCGAAGACAAGATCCTTCAGGCCGTCTATCAGGTTTGCTACGTGTAGCTCGCCTCAGGCTTCCCGTTTCTGAGGAAGTGGATGTCTCGTGGGTCACGACAAAGGCCGGAACTTACGCTTTCGCAGAGGCTGAGCCTCTTAACATCCAAACACTTTCAACACGCTCAGGATCGTCAATCATGGCCGAAATCACCATGCCGAAGCTTAGTGACACGATGACAGAAGGTGTCGTGGTGCGCTGGCACAAGAAACAGGGCGACGTGGTCGCAACGGGTGAGGTCCTTGCAGAAATCGAAACGGACAAAGCGACCATGGAAATGGAGGCCTTTGACGACGGAGTGTTGAAGGAGATCTATGTATCGGAGGGACAGAAAGTCTCGGTCGGCGAGCGGATCGCTTTGATCGGCAGCGATCAGGACGCAGGTCCCGCGACGCCGCCGCAAAAGGTGGACGCTTTGCCCAAGCGCATCGTGCATCCAGAGAAAGCGCCTCTGCGCAAGCCCAAGCCGGCCGAAATCGAACAGGCCTTCCGAACTGCTAGCGTCGAAGAAGGCTACTCGCAAGCCGTGCCGAAGAAAGTCGAACCCGCGGTGGAGGCAGCCAAGGGTGTCAGGGTCAAAGCTTCTCCGCTGGCGCGCAGAACGGCAACGCAGATGAGCGTGGACCTTGCTCGAGTCGAAGGTTCAGGCCCTGGTGGAAGGATCATTCAGGAGGATGTCTTCGCAGCGGCCAAAGCGAAGGCTACCGTCCTGGTTCCGGCAAGGGCCATGACGGAGACCGAATCGGAGTTGATTCCTCTTACGCCGATGAGGCGTGTCATTGCCCAGCGGATGGTGGAAAGCAAGACCACGACCCCCCATTTCAGCCTCAGCGTCGAGCTTGACGTGGCGAAACTGCTTGACCTGCGGGCGCAGGCGAACGAGTCACTGGCAACCGCAGGCGGGGGCAAACTCAGCATCAACGACTTCGTCCTCAAAGCGTGCATCGAATGCCTGCTGCGGGTGCCCCAGTTGAATTCGTCGTTTAGCGAGCAGGGCATCCTGCGCTTCCTTCACGTGCATTTGGGCTTTGCCGTGAGCCTGGATGACGGCCTGATCACGCCTGTTCTGCGCAACGCCGAGACAAAGACGCTGCGCCAGCTCAGCGCCGAGGCCAAGGAACTGACGGACCGTGCCCGGGCCAAGAAACTGAAGCCGGAGGATTACCAAGGCGGCACTTTCACGGTCTCGAATCTCGGCGCCGCGGGCATCGACAGCTTTCAAGCGATCATCAGTCCGCCACAGTCCGGCATTCTGGCCGTAGGCAGTGTCATCAAGAAACCGGTGGTGAATGCCAGCGACCAGATCGTCATCGGACAAAGGCTCAACGTCACTTTATGCTGTGATCACCGCGTGGTCGACGGCGCCGTCGGAGCGAAGTTCTTGCACGAGTTCAGGCAACTCATCGAGAATCCGGTGCTGATGCTGCTGTAGTCGTCACGTTCGTAGTGAAGCGCCAACCCTGCCAATGGCTGCACTGCCGTGCAGCACTACAAGCGCATCAGTGCTTGTCCTGCCGGGAGAATGTCGAAACCCAAGAGAATCGCCTGCTTCCTGGCGGTTCTGCACCGGCGTCTTGCCCATGCTGTGCGGCCCGCAGTGCCAGGCCAAGGTTGTCCCGCCTGAGTCAGCCTGAGTTGTGGGGTTCAAGGCGCCGAAGCACCGCTGGTCCAGTCGCGTCTAATACTAAGTTGCACTCAAAGAGATATTAACAACCCAGTCGAAGCCGGTAATCGAAGCGACGAGTTGGCGATGGTTTTCTAAGTAAAGAACCGCTTGAACCAGGCGGTCTTCGACGCCCTCCAAACTGTTG
>VFZK01000287.1 GCA_016871215.1 Acidimicrobiia bacterium
TTCACCACTCAGCGCCGACCAAAAGTATCTGCCCAGTCTTGGTGCATACAATTTTATGCACCAAGCACCAAACCAAAAGGCTGATTCGGTGCATAATTTGGGTGGTAGATCCCCCAACCGCTACGGATGACCAGCTTGTTTCCCCAGGGACGCCAAGCTACCCCAATTCGGGGTTCCCAGCCTTTCCAATCTGCGTTCACTAGGTTTTTTGGATAGCCCGCCTGAGAAGCAGTCACCACGGGGATTTCCTTGGGATAGGCCGGATGGACAGCGCTCTTGGCCGCGTCATCGCGAACCACCACCCGCAAGCCACTAACATCGAAGTTGTAGAACAATCCATTCTTGTCGATGGGTACGGTGAAGGCCTGGTAGCGCAATCCCAGGTTCCAAGTCAAGTTGGGAGTCACCTTGAAGTCGTCCTGGAAGTAAAAGCCGACTTCGCTGTGGCGTTCTTCGAGAATCCCACGGGGACGTGTGATCGACGTGCTCTGCGGAATGCCTAAGAGGAAATCCGCAAAGGGATTGCCTGTGGCAAAACCATCAAAGTTGTACGTGCCCCAAGAATTGCCTCCCACTGCTAGGTTGTTTGGAACGTAGCGTTGCAGCGAAAAACCGCCCTTAAGAACATGGCGACCTTTCTGGAGGGAGACATTGTCCCGCACGATGTAACGAATATCGTTCTGATCAGTGATTCCCTGGCCTCGGCCGACGATGTTTTGGCCGCCGCCGCCAAGAAATCCAAAACCTGGGACATTCAGTCTCGGGGCGCCCAGCGAGTCTGGAACCCCCCGTCCTCCTAAATTGGTTAGACCGATGGATTGGAGGAATTGTCGGCCACTGATATTGCCATTCTTGGCATGATTATAGATGTTGAGGCGGCTGAATCCGAATTCATTCACAACGCCGCTCCCGAAAGCGTGACTGTCTTGAAGAGCAATACTTTTGGCGCCGTTGACCGCATTCGTTCCGCCGTCGGTCGGATTCCAATCCCAGAGGCCAGCGTCTTCGTTCTGGAGCCTGTAGAAAATCACCGACACGGTGTTGCCTTGACCAATTTTTTGGTCGACCCGAAAATTGTAGTCCTTCTGGGCGAGCCTTCGGCTACTCTGAGCCGTGTGATTATCCGAGAGGTTGTTAGGACCGCCTCGATTGGGAAGTGGCATGTAAAGGGACATGATTTTGGCAGCTACGGGACTAATCCTGGCTTCGGGGATCAGACTTCCCGGGAAGGGTTGCCCCGTCGTTGGATCTTTGATAGGCGACGGGAAGATGGAGAGGTCACCCCTGCGCATCGCCGGTTGTGGGTAGACAAAGTTGGTAAAGCCAAAGGTGTCGGATCTCCTTTGGCGTGTCAGAAAGTTCCAAAAAGTTCGATTCCGTCCATCATAGACTTTCGGGACTCGCAGCGGTCCCCCTGCTGTGAGTTCCCATTCGGTCGAGGGCCGACCGGGAGGGCGGCTGGTTGCATCCGGGCCGAGAGCATCTAGAGCTTGGTTTTGAACTTGCAGAAGAACCACACCGTGAAAGTCATTGGTTCCACCTCGGGTGATGGCTTGAGCAGTGCCCGAAGTTTGAAATTCGGCGGGTGCGTTTACGATGTGCAGGCTGGTCTCTTTAAAGGCAAACTGAGGCGCACGGAAATAACCCAGATTGCTGGCCTCCATGCCATCGTGGCTGCCCCGCATTTCGAGTCCATGCGCGCCATGATTGATCCAAATGAAGGAGGCACCGCCTCCTCCTAGGGCGAAATGGCCCTGTTGCCCAGCTTTGAACAGCTCAAATTCAGGCATCCCCGCCTGCCCGCGCTCCCCCGCCTGAAAGACCTGCCAAACTTCGGGACGAGGAATGTCAAGGCTCGCTGATTCGGTGTTAATAAGAGCTGCCTGACCTTCCACGGTGATTTCTTGGGTCACCTCTCCAACTTGGAGTTGGATGTCCACGCGACGCAAGTCGCGGGCATAAAGGACAAGGTTTTCGTTTATGTACTTCTTGAAACCCTGTAGCTCGGCAGTCAGGGTGTAGGTTCCATCGAGGAGGGAAGGAATCTCGTAGCTTCCGTCTGGCCCTGTAACTACGGTTCTCGTGAATCCTCGTTCCTTCGACGTTACTGTTACCGTTACGCTCGGCGCAGCAGCTCCCGATGGATCTGTTACAACCCCACGAAATCCTCCGTAAGTTACTTGCGCAAGCATCGTCTCTGGTTCCCATAAAGCGAAGAACACTAGGAAAGGGGCCGTGAGAAGAATCACGACGATCGATTTCTTGATCATGGTCTCAGCCCTCCTTGTTGGCTGTATATCTTGACAATGGCTACGACGTAGGTGCACTTTCTGCCCAGGCTTTGAGAGCGCAGCTCTGCTCGGGAGAATGGGGCCTTGGGACGAAATATGGCCTCGATGCCCGTCAGACCAAATCCATGCTGCGAGTTGGGGCGCCAAATTTCCAAGTACTTTCGGGGACGTATGTTCGCGAATCATGATCCAATCAGCGTGCCTGCGGCCCGGTGCCAGCCAGCGACTACAAAGAAGAAAACCTCTACATATCATCCCAAAAAAATGATCTCCATTTGCTGAAGCTTTCCTGAAAAAAAACTGAAGAAATCCTGAATCGTCGCAAGGTTAGCAGCATGTCGCGCCGGGCCGTCATTCGACGCCTGTGTCCCCGACTTGACAGAGCACGGGTGCAGGATGGGTCGGAGCGATGACCGGCAGCATCTGACAGGCAACCCTGTAAACTTGATGAATCATTCTGGCAGAAGTATTTGGTTGAACCAGCCATGGCCAGAGGACTCCGGGGACCATCTGAAATCCAAGGGAGCGGTCGCTGCGACCCGAAGCCTCGGCCGGGCGCTGAAACGGCAGCCGAGTCTGCAGGCGCCGTTGATGGCTTGGCGAATGCCATTTTGGCAAGAAGCAATAAGGTTGAAGCAAGGTGGGAAACTTGTTTACCATTCGCCGTCGCTTTGGAGAAACTAGAATCCGAGAACGCGTTGCAATTCTGATGGTCCACGCGCCGTCTCCGCTGATGCGACCCCTGAGATTGGCAACGTCGCGAGATGTGACCGGACATCGTGAGGCTTTCCCTGGAGGATTGAACTGATGGTGGCAAGAAGAATCGTTGTGGTTGGACTGGGCTCGATTGGGCGGCGGCATGCTCGCTTGCTGGGAAAGCGAAGCGACATTTCAGTAGAAGTCTGCGAGCCTAATCCCAAGTGTCTGGAAGTTCTCGAAGGCGACATGGGGCGGCCGCTGCCTCGGCATGCTTCATTCGAGGAGGCCGTGGCAAGCCGGCCCGAGATGATGCTGATTGCGACGCCGCATCAGCTTCACGCTCACCAAACGGTGGCAGCCTTAGAGGCCGGCTGCCACGTTCTGTGTGAAAAGCCCATGAGCGATTCGTTGGCGGGAGCCCAGCAAATGGCTGACGCAGCACGTCGCTGTAACCGCTGCCTCTCGATCGGCTTCACGTTGCACTTTCATCCGGTCATGCAGCGGCTGAAGACGATCTTGAAGAGCAACGTGCTGGGCGAACTGCTGCACGTCCACGCGCACGTCGGCACGTACATCACGTTGCTGAATTCCGGAAGCAGCTTTCAGGCAACGTTGGAAGGGGCCCTGCTGATGGACTACGCTCACCAGCCAGACCTGTTCCAATGGTGGTTGGCGCGAGCTCCAAAAGGAGTGTATATGTGGGGCGTACGTGGCGGAACGCTCGAGAAGATGTCAACACCCAACGTAGCGTGCCTCACGATCGACTATGAGGGCCCGCTGGTGGCGACGATTCATCTGAACTACGTGCAGATGCCCGATCGGCACGAGTACGAAGTGGTCGGTGATCGAGGTTGGCTTCACTATGACTTTGGGGCCGGTGTGCTGCGTGTGGGCATGCGCGAGACGCGCACGGTGACCGAGGAGAAATTCGTCGTCGAACGCGACCCGATGTACGAAGCGGAGCACCAGGCGTTCTTCGACGCGGTGGACGGGCGGCGCGCGGTGGAAAGTCCAGGGGTTGAAGCTATGCAGTCGACGCAGCTCATTGACGCCGCGTTGCGCTCCTGGCGCGAGGGACGCAGAGTCGAGCTGCCGTAAGTCCCGCCCATAGGGTTTCACGATGATCCATGAGGAAGGTCCACAGGTGCCTTTAGATCGTCATCCCGTTGTCCGATCCCTTGCCGTTGCCTTCCTGAGCATTGCGGTCTTGTGGGTCGCGTTCAAGGTCACCTTCGGCGCCCAGGCCTCCTCTGTCAAGCCCGGCACTAAGCGCATGGCGGCCCGGCTTGAAGAGTACGCTGAAAATGCCGGATTTTTTCCGAACCACCCCATGAACACGGAAGCCGTGAAGATGATGCGCCGGCAACTGGCCACAGTTCGCGACGTCAAGTTTCAGTTTGAGCTGCGAGTCAAGATCGCTTCCATGTTGCTATTGAGTGGCAAGAGCTGGGAGGCGGTGCAGGAATTCCTCGAAATACAGCAATGGCTGATGCAGAGCAACGTTCCAGTCTCGCCCGAGGTTCACGCGTCGCTTCGGGAGTTCCTGGCACTGGCCTACCTGCGCCTGGGCGAGCAGGAGAATTGTATTGCGGGGCATGGAAGAGATTCGTGTTTCCTCCCCATCCGCGGATCTGGAATTCACAAAATCGATCGAGGGTCTCGCGGCGCCGTAGAATTGCTGACTGCCGCTTTGAAAGAGAAGCCCAACGATTTGAGCGCTCGCTGGCTTCTCAACATCGCTTACATGACCTTGGGCGAGCACCCGGACAAAGTGCCTGCCGAGTGGCTGATTCCGGCGAGCACCTTCGACTCCGAATACGACATCAAACGGTTCTACGATGTCGCCCCTGCTCTGGGCTTGGATGTGATCGCGCTCTCGGGCGGCAGCATCATGGAAGACTTCGATGGTGACGGCTTTCTGGACATCATGGCGTCGTCCTGGGGCATGCGCGACCAGCTCCGTTATTTCCACAACAACGGCGATGGGACTTTCTCAGACTACACCGAGCAGGCAGGCCTCACCGGTGAGGTCGGCGGGCTGAACATCTGCCACGCCGACTACAACAACGATGGCCATCCAGATGTCCTGGTGCTTCGTGGAGCCTGGTTGCACCAGCATGGAGACATTCCCAGCTCCCTTCTGCGAAACAACGGAGATGGCACGTTTGAAGACGTCACCGACCGAGCGGGGCTGCTCGGGTTTCGCCCCACGCAGGCGGCGGCTTGGGGCGACTACGATGGCGATGGCTGGCTCGACCTGTATGTTGGAAACGAGTCAGACGATACCGACACGCACCCCTGCCAGTTGTTCCACAACAACCAGGATGGCACGTTCACCGACGTGGCTGCCCAGGTGGGCGTCGCCGCCATCGGATACGTCAAGGGCGTTGCGTGGGGAGACTTCAACAACGATGGGCGGCCTGACCTCTACGTGTCGCGTATGGGAAAGACCAACATCCTCTATCGCAATGATGGTCCGAAGCCTGCGGAGAAGGTTGGTACCCAGACGCGCAAGCCTGGCACAGGCGGCCTGCCGGGTTGGACGTTCACTGATGTCACTCAGAAGGCTGGAGTCGGTGAACCGTCGATGAGTTTTCCCACCTGGTTCTGGGACTACGACAGCGATGGGTGGCTGGATATCTTCGTCGCAGGGTTTTCGATCAAACCACAGTTTGCGCCTTCACTGGAGGACGTCGTTAAAGGATACATGGGGCTTCCCACGCCGGGCGAGAATCCGCGGCTGTTCCGCAACAACCAGGACGGCACGTTCACGGATGTGACCCACGCTGCCAAACTCGATCGGGTGCAACTCATTATGGGTTCGAATTTTGGAGATTTCGATAACGATGGTTTTCTGGATTGCTATCTCGGAACTGGCGAGCCCGACTTGCGAACGCTAATGCCCAATCGGGCGTTTCGCAATGCGGATGGAAAATTCTTCCAGGATGTCACCACATCAGGAGGGCTCGGTCACCTGCAAAAAGGGCATGGTGTGTCCTTCGGAGACATCGACAACGACGGAGACCAAGATATTTATGAGACCATGGGCGGATGGTATGCAGGTGACGTGTACCAGAATCTTCTATTCATCAACCCCGGACATGGCAACCATTGGCTGACCTTGAAACTGGAGGGGGTGCGGTCGAACCGCGGGGCGATCGGAGCTCGTATCAAGGTCACTGTAGCGGCGGCCGAAGGCGTGCGTCACATCTACGCAACGGTGTCAACGGGCGGGAGTTTCGGATCGTCGAGCTTGCAGCAGGAGATCGGCCTGGGCCAGGCCTCCTCAATTCAGGCGGTCGAAGTCAACTGGCCGGTCACGGGCCAAGTCCAGATTTTCAAAAACCTCACGATGGATCGTACCTATAAGATTCGCGAAGGTGAGCCCACCGCGCTTCAGGTCGCTGTCAAGCGCATCGATCTTTCACCCGAAGCTCTTAAGACGAGGGATTCGCGGCATTCTCACTCGCATCCCAAGCCCAGCGGGAACAACTGACGCGCCCGTCGCTGCACAGCAGCCCAAGGGTTGTTCTTGGATAACGGTAATGGCCGGCGTCGAATCGCCTGTGGCCGCGTAAAGCTATTCCGCTCGCAGCGCTGCCAGTTTTGGCCAGTGTGTGGCCACCCGGACCAGACGATTGGCCAGAGATACCCTTCCGACAAGGTCAGTTTCCAGACAGTGGTGTGAAGAACCGAGGCAGTGCGGTTCGTTTGCCCGGTTTGGTCTCGTGCCGCAGACCCGCAGAAAGTGTGGACTCTGCGCTCGAGCTTCGTCAGTCTTCTATATATTGCTAGTGTATTGTCCAACAACTAACTGGGCAATAACAGGAAATTAGTTTAGATGAATATCACGTTTGCTCCGGCGAAGAAAAGGCGATAGTCTGCCGGGCATGAGAAAACCAAGAACTTCCAAACCCAAAAGCATTTTGACGGTGAAAGAGTTTCGCCAGCAGTTTGGAGATGAGGAGCAATGCTGGCAGCATTTGACCCACAAGCGCTGGCCCAACGGCTTCGTTTGTC
>VFZK01000288.1 GCA_016871215.1 Acidimicrobiia bacterium
TAGGGCTGCGCTACCAGAACAACCGCGTGCCCTACGAAATCAACGGACGCTTCTATAATTTCGACCCGGCGACGGGCAATCTTGTCGTGCCCGATCAGGATGCATTAGGCAGAATCAATCCCGGTTTGTCGCCCGCCCTCAGGAGCAGGATTGTTACGGCGCAGTCAGCCGGCTTCCCTGGAAAACTCGTCCAGTCGCAAAACGGTTGGAATCCTCGGATTGGTATTGCTTATCGGGGGTTCAAGGATTACGTCGTTCGAGCGGGCTACGGCGTCTACAACCATCTTGTGGCAAATGGGACCACCGGCAACAACAACATTTTTTCGGCGGGAGCTGAAGATTTTACCAACGCGCTGGTGAACAACGCGCCGCTGTTCGACTTGAGCAACCCGTTTCCAAGTGGAACGGGTGGTGGGACGCGTCCAGTGGGCGGAATCAGTGCCGGCGGGATCAACCGCAGCATCAAGACGCCTCGAACTGACCAGTGGAATTTAAGTGTCGACCGCGAGATATTCCTAAAGTTCGGTCTTCGCACTTCCTATGTTGGTAGTAAGACCACGCATGCAACCTATCGGCGCAATATCAACCTGCCGCCGCCCAGTACGATTCCTTTTACCTCCGGACGCCTGATTTATCCTGCGTATACTGGCGTCACGTTTACGGACAGCGGAGGAAACGTTTCCTACCATGCGCTCGACATCGAAGCGCGGCGCTCCCTGGATCACGGGATTTACCTGAACTTCGGGTATACCCTGGCTAAGCAGATGACCGATGTCGATGAAGGTGGAATCCAGGGCACGTGGGGCTCCTCGGGTGCTCTGGGGCCGGTGATTCAGAATCCCTATAATCGAGCTGGCGAGAAAAGTAATGCCCACGCCATTCCACGCCACTTTCTCAAAGCTGTCTACACTTGGGATTTCCCGGTAGGCAAGGGGAGAACGTGGCTGAATAATCCAACCACTTTCGGAGGAGCGGTGCTTGACCGGATCGTGGGAGGGTGGACATTCACCGGAACCGGCTATGCCCATAGCGGTTGGTGGTTCACTCCGTTCTACTCCGGGTTCGACTCAGCCAACACCGGACAGTTCACAACCCGGCCAGATCGCGTTGGCTCCGGCAAGGCTGCCAATCGAACGCCCACGAATCTGTTCCAGGTCAGCGATTTCGTGCAGCAGCCCGCCGGACGGTACGGAAATTCTGCTCCTCGCGTTATCGAAGGTCTCGGTGCCTGGAAGATGGATATGGGTGCTTACAAGAGCATCGCGCTGACGTCCTACGAAAAAGGCCCGGAACTCAGGATTGGCATGACCAGCTCGAATATCTTCAACCATCCCAACAAAGCTCCCTGGATGAACAGTGCCTGGCTTATTAACTCGCCGAGGACTGTTGGCATTGCCGACGACTACTATTACGACTCGGTCGTGTCGGGTGGTCTAGGAGCTTGGAGATTCGTTCGATTCGATGTGTCGGTGAGGTTCTAAGGGTGTGAGCCAGCGTGGCGGTTCCACGTGCATTGCGGGACTGCCACTGCAGCCTCAAACGCCAGCGATCTCGCTAGAGCAAGCCTTGACTGCTTCGTTTCCCGCTTCGGTGTCCGATATGGAAGCGTCGGGTAGCCCAACACTCAACCACTCCTTGATGCCCTGAAACCACTCCATCATTCTTGCAAGAGCAGGAATCCAGTCTTCCTGTGGGGGCCGGCACTTGAGGGATAGCCCCAACCATCTCTAGGCTCCCGCTTGCGGGGGAGCGACGGCTCCACTGGCTGGAAGCCCGTGCCACCGAGCATAGGCATGCGGGACTAGAGGTGTGAAAACTCCAGACCAGGGGCTCCCGTCCTTGGTATCATGTGGCCGTGATGATCTTCGCTGTCTCTGAGCGAGGCATGCGATCAGTTCTAGGCAAGCAGATCGTTCTGGCGAAAGGCAGCGGGCAGGAGGCAACTTGAATCGCAACCCAGCGATTGCTCTTGGCTCGATACTGCTGTTCTTGACCTTGACTGCCTCGGCCTTGCGTAGTTCGCCAATCCAGGACCCACTTCGACCCTACCACCTCATTCCTTATCCTCAGAAAGTCGTTTCGAGTTCCTATGGCGACACCGAGAATTCGCTGCTGATCAACTACACCCGGATACTGCCGGAGTATTATGGGAAATCGGTCATCGATTTCCCGCCCATCGCACAAATCCGCCAGGAACTGGATCTGTCAGGAGCCGGAGCGACTCCCAGGTGAGACGCGAGATCTAGCGATGATCGTGCGGCTGAACTTGCCACAGAGAGTCTGACGACATGTCACACGGCCATGAGCTCGACTTACGGATGCCACCTGCTCGGGCAGTCGATGCGGAGCATTCCCAGCAGCATCAGCGGCCGGGAGGAGCTGCACTGCCAGGCAGGTTTGTCGAAAAGGTTAGGTCATTCAAACGGCTCCCGATATTCCTGTCGATTGCTCAGCTCGTCATGATGGCCTTCCTGCCTCGCGAGTGTTGTTCGAATCCGCCAAGGGCAACTCAATCGGAGCTCTCGCCCCAGGAAAAAGCACAGCGGGCCAATACCCTGATGGAAGAGGGAATGCGATCTTCTGCCAGTGGGAACTTGTGGAAGGCTATGCTCGCTTTCGAACAGGTGTATCGGCTGTATCCTGACAACATCGATGTGGCTTACAACTTTGGCTTGGCGCTTCAATCTCTAAACCGTTTCGAGCCTGCGATCGAACCGCTGGAGAAAGTAGTGAAGGCGCGCCCGCAGGATTCCGAGGCTCGTCTGATTCTAGGAGCTTGCTACCTGGCCATGGATCGAACTCAAGAAGGTGTCTCCGAGTTGGAGCATTCACTTGCCTTCGATCCCCGGAACATTCGGACTTTGTTTCATCTAGCTCTAGGCTACAACAAGCTGAAGCTATACGATAGAGCCAATGAGCGCCTCCAGTGGATGGAGGATCGGAATCCGCGATCGCCCCTGACCTATCTGTTCACAGCACGCGCTCTGCGTCTGACCCGAAAGCCGGTCGAGGCTTCAACAGTGATCGACAAAGCTCTGCAACTCGACGCGAACCTTGCTGAGGCTCATCTCGAGCGCGGACTGATCCAGCGGCTTCTCGAAAACTACGGCGAAGCGCAGGGCTCGCTGCGTGAAGCGCTGCGTCTTCATCCAGAGTCCCCTCAGGCGAACCTGGCATTGGCAGAGTTGCTTCTGACGGGCAAGAATGATTCTGAGGCGGCGATTCCTTACTTCGAGCGCGCCGTCCAGTACAACCCCGGCAACGCACTGGCCCATTTGGGTCTGGGAAACGCCTACGTGAAGAAAGGCGATTGGGCTTCCGCTGAGAAATCGTTATCCCGATCGATTGAGCTCGATTCCCGCCACAGCCGGGCGCACTTTCTGCTCGGCACTGCCTTTCAGCGGCAAGGCAAGAAGACCGATGCAGCCCGCGCGTTCGCTCTAGCCAAGCGGCTTTCGGATTTGGAACATCAGCCGCAAACAGACTTGGCTGAGGCTCCCAACAAAGAGAGCAAGTAGGTTTGCCTTCGGCTCCAGCTCTTGCGGAGGCTGCACAGCTCCAAGGGCAGTATTCAAGTTTTCGGTAGCTAGCTGACCATTGCCCCACACCTGCGCTCGCCCTGTCTGTCCGGCGGCGCCAGCACATGTTCATGGCCGAAGGAGGAGTGCTGGAGCCTTCGATTTTCAGATTTATTCCCTTCGAGTCTGCGTTAGTATTCCCTGTCTCAGTTGGGGGGAAATCGCTGTCGAGTCTTGAGCCGCCTATGTACAGTAGGAGTATGTGACCAGACAGCGAAACGGAACATTAGGAAGAGTGGGCCGTCTAATCTTGATTGGAGGCAACCGGCATGACTGAATCGAATCGAGCTCCCATCGCCGATTTCCCGGCAGTGGATGTGCATGCGCACTACGGTCTGTACAATCGCGGCGTGTCGAAACTTGTCGATGAATTCATGACGGGCGATGCACAAACTGTGGTCGCCCGTGCCCGTGAGTCCAATACCGTGTGGACCGTTGTCTCGCCACTTCTGGCGTTGCTCCCCAGATTTCATGGCGATGCCGTTGCCGGGAACGAAGAAGCGGCTCGAGTGACCAGCCAGACCGACGGCCTTCTCCAGTGGGTGGTGATCAATCCACTGCAGCCTGAAAGCTATGCTCAGGCTGAGAGGATGTTGGCGTTGCCGAAATGTGTTGGCATCAAGATTCATCCGGAAGAGCACGGTTATCCGATTGCCGAGCATGGCCGCGCCCTGTTCGAGTTTGCAGCCAAGCATCGCGCCGTCGTGCTCACGCACAGTGGCGAACAGAACAGCTTGCCAGCCGACTTCGTGCCCCTGGCAAACGACTTTCCGGAAGTGAGCGTAATTCTAGCGCACTTGGGGCATGGCTGGGACGGCGACCCCAGCCATCAAGTCCGGGCCATTCAGGCGGGCAGGAGTGACAACCTCTATGTCGATACATCCAGCTCGAACAGCATCATGCCCGGGCTCATCGAATGGGCGGTGCGGGAAGTTGGCGCGAGCCGGCTCCTCTACGGCACTGACACGCCGTTGTATTTTGCGGCGATGCAGCGGGCGAGAATCGACCACGCGAAGATCCGCGACGACGAGAAGCAGGTGATCCTCTCGGGCAACGCGAGAAAGCTTCTTAATCTGGATCGCTTCCAAAGCGAAAGGAAATGAACATGGGACGGCTCACAGCGGACACGACTCGAGGGATCTGGGCGGGGGTCACGATGCCCTGGGACGAGAAGAATCGTTTCCAAGAGGACCTGTATGCGCAGAACGTTCAGCGCATGATCGACGCCAAGGTGCACGGAGTTTACACGACCGGAAGTACCGGCGAGTTTTACGTCATCGAGCACGACGAATTCTGCCGCATGGTGGACATCGAGGCCGAGCTCTGCGGCAAAGCAGGCATGCCTTTACAGATCGGCTGCTGCTCGGATGCCACAGCCAAGACCATCCACCTGCTGGAATACGCGGCGAGCAAGAAAGAGGTGGGCGCCGCTCAAGTGGTTTTGCCTTACTGGATGGAGCTGACCGAGCGAGAGGTGCTGCAATTCTTTAGAGACCTGTACCAAGCGTGTCCCGACCTGCCGCTGGTTCACTACAACATCCCGCGCGCTAAGCGGTACTTGCATGGCGCGGACTATTTGCGGGTTCTGGAGGTGGCGCCAAGCCTGATTGGCGTCAAATACACCTTCGCCGGGGCGCACTTCAGCCAGATGCAAGACGATCTGCTGAGTACTCCCCAGCTTTCATATTTCGTCGGAGAGAATCTGTTGGTTTCGGCTATGCAGTTGGGTGCGCGTGGCAGCTATAGCTCGCTGATCGCCACGAATCCGAAGTTCATGCTTGAAATGTATCGCCTGGCCGAGACCGGCCGCTGGAACGAGGCGATCAAAATGCAGCAGCACGCCTCGCGGTTTTTTGGGGACGTGGACTCCTTTTTGGGTGACCGCGGAGAAGGGGGCATCGACCCAGTGGCGGACAAGGGACTGGCAGTCGCGACGGGCTGTTTTCTCGGGCATCAGCGCTGCCGGGCGCCCTATATCGGCTGGACCGATGAGACGATTGCCGCATTGCGGACTTGGCTGAAACAGAATTACCCCGAGTTCGTTTTCGGGACGTAACAGCCGCCGGGAACGATTGAAGTCCAGCTCTTCCCTAGCACACGGAGCGTAGTGTCTGGCAGTGTACGCGGCGAGCAAACTCAGCGCGAAGTAAGTCCGCCGCGAAAGGCCGACAAGGCGCGGGTGCTGCACTCCACCGGGAACTCGCGCGAGGGACTGCGTCTCTCGTGGCATGGGCGCCTTGCCCATGCCGGACGTGCCGATTGGATCGTTGGGCCGATGAAGGTGCTTCAAGAACCGCACTCAACACGGTGTTGGCCCACCGTGAGGTATCTGTGAGCGAGGCCGAGCGGCCGCACATTCTCTTCATTCTGACCGACCAACAGCGGGCGGATTGCCTGGGCTGTGCAGGACACCGTCTTCTCAAAACACCTAATCTTGACCGGCTGGCGACCGAAAGTGTTCGATTCTCTCATGCTTTTACGACCAGCCCGCTGTGTGCGCCAGCCAGATTGTCGTTGATCACTGGTTTGTATCCTCACAATTCAAACTTATGGAGCAATGACGAAGACCTGCCAGTTACTGCGGATACTTACGTCAAGCGCCTCCGTGCCGAGGGATATCGAACAGCAACGATCGGGAAGAACCATCTGCACGAAATCGAGAACATCGATTTCTTCGCCTATGAAGAGTTCATGCATCGAATCGGCTTCGATGACGTCTATGAGACGCCGGGAACGTGGGGGAATATCGGGGGAGATAATGTCTACATTCGCCATTTGAGAAGACACGGCTTGCATGAGGTCCTAAGCCGCTATTTGGCCGAACTCGAAGCGAAGCCAGATCAGGTGCGCCGCTTCATTGCCGAACCGCTGCCGATTCCCGCGGAGCTCTATCTCGATACGTTTTTGGGAGACGTGGCTGTTCAGTACCTCCGCGAATACGACTATGCCGAGCCGAGCTTCCTATTCGTGGGCTTTCAAGGACCTCACGAGCCCTGGGATGTGCCTGAGAAGTACTATCGTCTTTACGATTGTGACCAGATTCCCGATCCAATTCCCGAAATGCCAAACGGCGACTGGCTTCCCGAGCGGAGCCGGCGCTACCAGCGGTGGGCACAGTACTACCAGCCGGAACGTCCCCGGGCCCTCAAGGAAATTAGCGCGAGCTACTTTGGAAAAATCAGCCTGATCGATGACAGCGTCGGCAAGATCGTCGATGCCTATCGCCGCAAGGGTTGGTGGGAGAAAACAGTCGTCGTTTTCGCATCAGACCATGGCGAGATGCTTGCCTGCATTTTCGCGCGAAGAGATTGACTAACATTTTGGGCTTCAGCGTGGGGTGAGTCAGCGGAATTTCAAGGCCAGACGATGATTGTCCCACCAAGGAACGGGGGTAGTTTTATCACCGTAACCG
>VFZK01000289.1 GCA_016871215.1 Acidimicrobiia bacterium
AGCCTCCTGGATGGATTGGGTCCTTCTTGCTGAATCCCAATTCTATCTAACTCAGGCGGCTTGGCCTACTCCTGTCTTCTTACTTCACTCCAAGCTCCTCTAAGAAACTTGTTTTGGACAAGAGTGGGACAGAGTTCTGATGGGGGCTGAATTCGTGTTCGCCAAGCGTTTTCTTCTGTTAGAATCCGCGCCACCCCTCGAGGTCTAGGCACTATGAGAACCTTACTGCGCCTCGCTGTCCTGGCAGGAACCGTTTCGCTGTCTGCTCCTGCTTTACAAGCTCAAATTCTCACCCTCTCCCGCGAACAACTCGTCAAGTTCACCGCAAAGAACCCTTTTGGCCGTTTCCCCGATGGACGGCCCAAAGTACCCGACCCGATGCTCGAACAGGCAAAAGGACTCTCGGTCGAGGAAGCGTGGGGCGTCTTGTCAGCAGCGAAATACGACAACCAGTTCGCGGGCGAGTTTCGCTTGCTGCATCCTGGCAAGAAGCTCGCCGGGAGGGCGGTGACGGCACAGTTCATGCCGCGGCGTCCCGACGTGGCTGATGTGGCGGACCTAGATGCTCAGGCGAGAGGGCAGACGAAAAGCCACAACCAGCGAGTCATTGACCTCCTGCAGCCAGGCGACGTTCTCGTGGTGGACTTGTTCGGCAAGATCGACGGCGGCACGTTCGTCGGCGACAACCTCGCTGCCGCGATCTTTGCCGCAACGAAGGCAGGATTTGTCATCGACGGCGCAGTTCGCGATCTGGAGGGCATCTTTCCGCTGGACATGGCAGCTTACTTTCGAGGCGTTCACCCTGCGTCGCTTGCGAACGTCATGCTCACCGGCTTTAACATTCCGATTCGTATCGGCACGGCCACGGTGATGCCGGGCGACGTTGTCCTTGGCGACCGCGAGGGAGTCTGCTTCATCCCTCCCCATTTCGTAGAGGAGATTCTTCAGAAGGCCGAGATCACCCACATCCACGACGAGTGGACGAAGAAGAAGTTTCTCGGTGGAAGCTACAAGTCGAGCGACCTTTATGGCGCGCCGCTCGACCCAAAATTGCAGCAAGAGTATGAGGATTATCTCAGGCAGAAACTGGGCGCTGCAAAATACGAGAGCTATAAGAAGGATCAGAAGAAGTAAATCCCTTTCGGCGCCACGCACACTGGCTCTTTAGAACCGTTTCCTGACGCCGTAGCCGATGTGCGAACGACGTTTTCCGTTCCGGCCAGGGCTCACGGTCGCCAATTGCCTGCGGCCTTACGAGGTCGCTGGAACAGCGGGGCGCTTACCGCTGCGAACTCGACGCAGCTAGCTTCGGCAAGCTGGAGTGAGAGTCTTTCATGCTCCATATCCTTTGGGATACGCGTGGCTATTTCTTCTGGCTGTTGGCGATTTCCAGCTGCTGCTGGATACTGGAGCGGCTCGTCCCTTGGCGTCCAGAGCAGCGAGCTTGGCGGGACCAGTTTGGCCAAGACTTGTTCTGGCTGGTCTTCAATGGCCACTATGCCGGAATCGCCCTAGCAAGCCTGGCAAGCTGGGCAATGGGAGCTATCTCACACGCTGTTGGGTCAGATCCCCTGCAGCTGTCTGTTCCCGTCCGCCTGCTGGCCGGTCACCCGCTTTGGCTCCAGTTTCTCACCTTCCTCGTCGCCAAAGACTTCCTCGAGTACCTCATCCACAATCTTTTGCATCGCGTCCCTTGGCTGTGGGAGTTCCACAAGCTGCACCATAGTATTCGCGAGCTAGACTGGATCGGGAACATGCGCTTTCACTGGATGGAGATTGCCGTGTACCGAGGCCTGACTTACTTTCCGTTGTTCTTTCTGGATGTCGATCGCCGAGTGATTCTCTGGATTGCCATCTTTACGACTCTGATTGGGCATCTCAACCACGCCAACCTGAACCTGAATTGGGGACTCTTTCGCTACCTGCTGAACTCGCCGAGGCTGCACGTCTGGCACCACGACTTGGTGACACACAAGCGGCATGGGCAGAACTTTGCTGTCATCTTCAGCTTATGGGACTACCTGTTCGGCACCGTTTATGCACCAGCCCAGGGCTACCCAGCCAAATTGGGCTTTGAAGGAATGGATGTATTCCCTTCACGGCTGCTTTCCCGGCTGATCTATCCTATCCAGGCCCGGCTGAAACGCAATCCCCCCTAAAGCCGGGTTTCAGGAACACGCAGACCCTCTTACCTTCCTTTTTGGAGTGCGGGCACTCGATCCCGTTTTCCGCAACAGCTTGTTGAACTGTGACCTTCAGCATCTGTGCCCAGCTCACTCACAGCCATCCTAGCTTCCGAGAAACCGAAGCCTGTGCGACAAGCCTTTGGCGCCAGCAGATTGGCATGCTGATTCCTCGATTCGAAACCAGGCAGTCAGTATGGCTGTGCGGCGAAAAACCCGCTGGTATTGTCGACGATGCTGTAGACGCGCGAGATCGCGGCTAGAGGAATATCGTTGAGGGAACGAATCTCGATCGGGCCGTAGCTATTCACCAGACCCAGGCTGGTGAGAATGTCGTCAACGGTATAGATCCCGTTCGGGGGAATTGACACACTGTCGCTTTGGGCCTGAATGCCGCCAGCGGTGTTGTGAACCAGGAGCCGGAGCGGCGCAGGGCTGCCACCCAGGTTGATAACGGCGAGACTCGATCGAAACTGGTTAACGTTTGTCGCCGAGGGAATCAGCAGCCGCGCTGCGCCCGATGCGACGCTCGCCGCGAGTCCCGGATCGTCGCCGATATTATTGATCAACGTGCTGTACCCCAGAATGGGCTGGCTTGAACTGAGTCGAATGAAGCCGAGCGTGTTCGACACGCCAGTGGCTCCCGTCAACATGCGGTTCACGTTGTCCAGCTGTCTCAGACCACGCGCTGGCACGTTAACCATCTTGGTTCCCAGCAGGCCCCCGCCAGGGTTGTACAGATTCACCTGAACGTCTGCAGCAGCCCCGCCGAGGTTATTGATACCCAGGTTGGTTCGAAAGCCAGGGCTGTCCTGGCTGATCGGCACCACGCCGGCAGAACTCGCAGCGCTGGCGTCCTGCGCTTCGAAGAAGCCACTAGTTCCTGAAGCCGTGCTATAGACGCGCGAAGTCGCAATCAACGGGGTCGCATTCAGCGAAGTAACTTCCAGGGGGCCGAACAGACCGCTGAGCCCAAGGGCGGCGTGAATATCGTCGCGGCTGTAGAACCCGTTTGGCGGAATCGAAAGCGCCAGCTCAGTGCGAACCACACCATTGGTATCGCGCTGGCGCAGGCGGACCTGGGCAACGGTGCTTCCCACGTTCTGGACGACGAGTGAGGAACGAAACTGATTGACGGAAGTGGTGGACGGTATGAGCAGCTGGGTTCCACCTGTTGAGCGTCCAGTCTGGAGGCTGGGATCGTCCGACGTATTGTCGATCTGCGTGGCGAAAGCCACGAGCGGTTGGCTGGCTGTCACGACCACCGAACCAGAAAGGTTGTTGGTTTGCGTGGAACTCAGGCCCCGAATGGAACTGATGACGTTGTTGAGCTGGACGAGGCCTCCCGCGGGAACTGCCGCCGTCCTGGATGCGATCGCCGAACCGTCTGCGGCGTACAGCGTGAGCGTCGCTTGACTGGGCACAGCCGAGACATTTGTCAGCCCAAAGTTCGTGCGAAAGCGCGTGGTATCGACAACAAACGGAATGTATTGCTTCACCTCGCTCGCGCTTACCTGATAAGTCGCGCTGTTCGGGTCAAAGCGGAACACCACAACGCGGCCAGGATATAGCCTCGCCTGGTTAAAGCTAAACTGGGCGGCAAGTGTCCGCGTCGCGTTCTGGAGGCCGACCGTGGCGCTTTCGCCGTAAGCGCGGAGTCCCTCCAGAGTTTTGTATTGGAACGCGATGTCATTGCTGCCTTCGAATAGAATCGCCTGGAAGCCGATCCGGCCCTCGAGCACGAAGTTGTCTTCGTGGAGGATGCTGAGATTCTGCCAGTCAATCACCCAGCGCCGGTCCGGCGCCGTGCCGATCAGCCGCGCCGAGACGCTGCTGTCTGGCCGCTGGAGAATCAGATCGTCGAAGAACGGGGCAACCAGGCTGGGTGGCAGAATACCCGTTGTGCCGCTGGCCGATCCCTGGCGGGGCACGGAGGTTCCTGGCAACGACCCGTTCTGAAATTCAGGCTGTGGTCTGGAGGCTCCGAACGCCATCCAACCGTTCGTCGTGACATTGAGCTTCGAGCCTGCGAGAAACGTCGTGGCAAACAACGTGAAGTCGAAGGGCAGCGTCAGCTGGGTTACATCATCATCGTTGCTCGAGGCAAAGTCGACTCGCGTGCCGCCGGAACCGGCAGAAGTGTCGACGTATTGAAACTGCGTCTCAGCCCGATTGGAACTGGGTTTTGGGCTGGTCACCGTGAACACGGGACCTGCGGCTTGTTGGCCAAAGACAGTCACCGTCACAGGTCCTGAAAGAGCCCCAAAAGGAACGATCGCGGTGATCTGCGCTGGCGACGCGGCAGCGACTGTGGCTGCCACACCGCCGAACGCCACCGAAACGTTCGCCGCCCAGTTGTCGAAGTTGCTGCCAGAGATCGTCACCTGCGACGTCGGCGGTCCCGAAATCGGGCTCACGGCGTTCACGACCGGCGGCAATGCCGACGCCACGAACGCCGCTGACAATGTGCCGCTGGTTCCATCCGGATTCACCGCTAGAAGAGTTAGCGGTCCCGCTCTGTTGGCACCCGTTGTGCCAATCAGCGTCGTCGAATCGAGAACGGCCACATCGGTGAGTGGCACCCCGGCCAGGAAAACTTCTGTGCCGAGGCCGAAGTTTGCTCCCGTGACGGTAACCCGCGTGCCACCGGAATTAGCTCCGGCTCCCGGCTGGATGGAAGACAACACCGGAGGTGGACCGGTGACGATCAGCCCTCCGGTAAGCGAAGACGTGGCGTCGGCACGCAGCGCAAAGATGGGCCTGACGCCGATGGCAGCACTCGCCTCCACTGTCGCGGTGAGGCGGGCTGTGTTGCCACTGCTGAAGGTTGGCGGGGCGAAGCTGAGAGACGGACCCGGCACTAGGAATGTCACGCCATCGACGACGCCGTCGCCGCGAACATTAAACGCGGTGGTCGCTCCCTGGGATACACGCTGCCCCAAGCCAGGGCTTGTCAGGTTCAACGCCGACGGCGGAGCCGGCAGAACGCCGATATTGACCTCCTGGAGAGTGTTTCCTGCGCTGATCTGGATGGACCCGCGCTGTGCAGGCGACAGCGTGTCGCCCAGAAACGTGGTGGTGAAATTCACGTTGACCCTCGAGTCATACTGGCCGCCAATATTGGCTTCCGTCACCGGTCCATCCAACGGTTCCGCGAACAGAGAGTAGCTGCCCGGCGCCAGACCCGAGATCTGGTAGCTGCCATCCAGTTCGGTGAGTGTGGAAACAACCGCGTTCCCACCCGTGTCTAACACCACGACATGCGCCCCAAACACACTCGCGCCACCGTTGGAAATGCGACCGCGCAACCCGCCCGTAGCCGTCAGGACTGTGGGCTCCGGGTAGAGCGTCGACGCCCCAACGATGTCGTCGCTCTTGAGAACTCGCGGGAAGACTGTTCCGCGACCTCCTGTGGGGTTCATTGTGGCCGAAACGATGGAAGTGTGGTCGAGGCCCAGAAAATGCCCAATCTCGTGGGTCGCGATCGCTTGAATATCGAATCCGTCCGGCCGGCCATCGGTTGCAAAGGTGATGCTTGGGTTCGACGGATTGAACAAGATGTCGGCATCTCGGAAGAAGCCCTGCGACGAGGAAGATAACGTGACAGCAATCGTGCCCGCACCGAAGGAGAAACTGGTGTCCTGAAACGAAATAACGTTCACTCCGTCATTGCCGCCGTTTTGAATTGGCGTCGTGCCTTCGTAGCGAAAGGCAATTGAGGAAGTAGGCAGGTTTTGCCAGGTGTCGAAAGCCCGCTGCACCGCAATGAATTCACTGCCATTGCCCAGGCCCGCAAGGCCGCCTGCGTGGATAAGATAGGATACGGGCAAGGCCTGCCAGCGAGCTCGAGAGCCGATTCGCACGAAAGCCTGTTGGACAGAAGGGCTCACCACGCTCCAAAACAGGGCAAGCAGGCAGGCCACGGTGGGCCAAGGGAAGCGCTTGCTTGTCTTCTTCTGCCAAGTCATCGAGCTGCTTCTCCCGGAGATAAGGCTATTGCTGAACCATCCGCCGAATTCTTTCGACCATGGGCTTCAGGCGAGTGCGCGTTGGCTTCTCTTGCTGCAAAAGGTTATGGCTGGCCGGGTCGTAGAGCTCCAGTCCGGACAGCGAATGAACCAGCTCCTCTTCACCCGTCAGCCGGTTGCGAACGACCCGAAACTTCCCCTGAGACAGCCCTAACGTCTGCCACTGCCCGTTCTTCGACGGTTCGAGAAAGAGCAGCACTTCTTCTTCAGGCTCGAAAGCTGGCATGCCCGATACGGTCTGAGTGATGCCGTCGAGCGTGCCACCCACGGTGACAACTTCGACGAAACCGTCTTTGGAGCCCTTCAGCGGTTCGCTGACGGCGAACCGGGAGGTTGTGAGGATCAACGTGTTCCGGTCGTTCCAGCGGCTTTCGCGGGCAATGCACTTGCCTACAACGATTCGGGCTGACTTCTGAACGAGATCGTCCAGCGTAAACTTCTCCACCGTGGTCGGGAATGTCGAGACAGGCAGCAATGCGAGCAGCGTGGCACCAAACCAAAGAGGCAGCCGCTTTCTCATGCAGGTTCTCCGTAACGAAAGGGACCAAAAGCAGGAAGGCAAACGCGCTTCCATACAAGTTCAGTCCGATGTTGTTTTCAAGCGATGGGTTTGTTGCCCCTCTAGTGTAGTGTCCAAGAATTAGATGGACAGTTGGTTTTGAGGTTTTCTGGTTCTGGGTTGAGTACAACCGGGCTGAATTTGCTCAAGAGTCTGACGACACCGCGAGAGTTTTGCCACGATGGAT
>VFZK01000290.1 GCA_016871215.1 Acidimicrobiia bacterium
CCCAGCTACGCTCCGGAACTCAACCCGGACGAACAGGTCTGGAACCATGCCAAGGCGCGGCTGGCGAAACGGTTTGTGGCCACCAAGGCGGAGTTCAAAGCGGCGTTGTTTTCAATCTTGCTTTCGAGTCAGCGCTCTCGTCAACTGATTCTGTCTTTCTTCCAACTTGCTGAGACTAAGTATGCAGCAGAGACCACTTAGTGCTGGTACTGTCGCAACTATTGATATCGTCGAGCCTGCACCGAGTCGCTGCATCGTCGCTGTCGTCAACGAAGCCAAGGTGAGTTCGATTATCCGCGCCATCTTAGGAATGCTGTACTGCTCAGTGGCAATCGCCGCTCAGGTGAAGCCTATGAAAGTGATTCTCGACACCGACATTGGCGACGACATCGACGATGCCTGGGCGCTGGCGTTCGTCATGGCTCACAAAGAATTCGAACCTCTGGGGATCACTGTAACCCATGGGAATACCCCTGTGCGAGCCAAGCTGGCATGCAAGATGTTGCATCTGGCGGGTCGTGGCAGCATTCTGGTCCTCATTGGCCGCCAGACGACGCAGCCGAATTACAGCCATCAGTTCACCTGGGCTGAAGACTTCACCTCGCTGCAAACGGCCAAAGACAGGGCTGCAGACTTCATTGTGGAGGCGGTGAGACGGAATCCTGGCCAGGTCACGCTGATTGCCGTGGGTCCGCTAGAGAATCTGGCCGATGCTCTGCGCAAAGAACCCAGGCTTGGGAATCTGGTGAAACACGTCGTGCTGATGGGCGGGTGTATTTATGGCACTGCAGGCCGCCAGTCGCCCATTGCCGAGTACAACGTGTATTCCTCTGTTGCAGACTCGCAGTTGGCGTACGGTGCCGGCCTGCCACTCACTATCGTGCCGTTGGATTCCACGACCCATGTCCAGCTAAACGACACCGAGCGCGTGCAGTTGCAGCGCTACGCGTCTCCACTGATTTTTGCGCTGGAAGCGCTCTATCGCCTCTGGTTGGAAAGTCCGCAGTCTCGCATGACGCTGCACGACCAGCTGGCTGTGGCCGAGGTGGCTGCCCCGAAGAAATTCTTCGAGAAGTTCGAAAAGCTGCCGATTGTGGTCGACGATAAGGGCTTCACTCGAATTGACCCCAAGAAAGGCAAACCAGTGACGGTTTGCCTTCAGCCCCGGCGAGACGCATTCATGCAATATTGCTTGGGCGAGCTTCTCAACCAGCGACTCGGGATGAAACTGTAAGCGATTTGCGATGAGCTATTGGCGCAATCGACATCGCCGATCGCCAACGGCCAATAGCGAATCGTCTTTGGGCGTTTCGCCCATGGGTTGTTGCTTCCTGCACTTTTGGCTATGGATTCCATGGGGAGAGGTGGTTCTTGACGAAGCCGCTCGTTCTACTCGACGTACCGCTGCTGCCGTTCGTTCATGCCCAGGTCGAGCCGTTCTGTGAGATGTGCCTCTGGCCTATCGTCACAAGCGGCGATCGGCAGAAATTGAACGCGATCCAGGGCATCTACACTTACGGCCATCCCATCGTCGATGGGCCATTGCTTGACCGGCTGCCGTCAGTCCGGGTGATCAGCAATTTCGGGGTTGGAGTGGATCACATTGACGTGAAGGCCGCTGCCGCTCGCGGAATTCCGGTGGGCAATACCCCCGGTGCAGTCGATGCGGCGACGGCAGATATGACGATGGCTCTCCTGCTGGCGTCAGCTCGGAATATCGTGGCTGGAGACAAGTTTGCCCGTGGCCCAAAGTTCACGCACTACGACCCCGGCCATCTGCTCGGACTCGAGGTTTATGGCTCCACGCTGGGGATTGTGGGCATGGGAAGAATCGGCGTGAAGGTGGCCAAACGGGCCAAAGGGTTCGATATGCGCGTGCTCTACCACAACCGGCATCGAGACCTTGGAGCCGAATCCGCGTTGGGTGTCGAGTACGCCACGTTAGACAGACTGCTAGCGGAATCCCATTTCGTCTCGCTAAACGTGCCGTTGACTCCGGAAACAACCCGCTTCATCGGGGAACGCCAGTTGCGATTGATGCGTCAGGACGCGCTGCTCATCAACATTGCGCGAGGGCCCGTCATCGATCAAGGGACGCTTTTGCGTGCCTTGAAGGAAGGGTGGATCGCAGGCGCCGCTATCGACGTGACCGATCCCGAGCCGTTGCCGCGAGACCACCCGCTGCTGGAGCTTGAGAATCTTCTCATCACGCCCCACCTTGGAAGTGCGACGGTGCGCGCACGGCGGCACATGGGCGAGATGGCCGCTGCCAACCTGGCTGCCGGTTTGAAGGGCGAGCCGTTGCCGAATGCAGTGGCCCCCAAGTGATTCCCGCAGATCCGGCAATTCGCGCCCCGTCCCAAACTGCAACGCCTCAAAAAAGCACTGAGAGCCGGCGTTGGAATTCTGTTGCTGACAGCGAGTTGCTATGGGTTTGCACCAGTGATTAGCCGGTTATGCACGTTAATAAGAGAATTTTGTTCTCGTTTCGGCGCGACCCGGGCAGCAGGTAGGGCCGGCTGTCCTCAGCCCGCCGCTGGAGTTTCTACATTTTCTGCCACCGCGCGCGAACTTTGTGCCGACGACTCAATAGGGCAGCGTAGCGACCCCTTCTGGACTGCGCCGGCAGAGCAAGGGACGGTAGTCCCGCGCGGCGCCGGCGCTTTTAGGAAACCCTGGGGAATTGACCTTCCTGGGGTCGTCAACCAACGCCCAGCAAGAATCGTCGCTTCCGTTCAAAGCGGTGTCGCGGGTGGGACCGCCGTCCCGCGCTTGCCACCGCACTCCATGACGAACTTGAGCCAGGAACTGCGTCCCTCGTCACACGGGCTGGAAGGCCCCGCCACGCGGCATGGGCATCTTGCCCATGTCTGGAGTTTCTACATTTCAAATCCACGTATGGGCGAGATGTCAATGCAACGTGCACGCACTTCCAGCCTCGCCTGGAGATTGAACATGGAGTGTGGGAGCCGGCCTCCGGACGGCGACCGGTGTCCCCCAACTCCCGGTCGCGGCCCAGAGGTCCGCTCCCACATTCTGAAATCTACGCTTCATTCCTCGTTTGATTCTCTCGACAGCAAAGTGGCCGTTTCACCGTTGCCAGACTCTTAAGACCGCCTTTGTGGGAGTTGTTGCCGTGTCCACCCCCAAAAAGCTGGCGCCGCAGCGTGATCAAAATGTAGAAACTCCAGGCATGGGGATCTTGTCCATGTAGTAACAACTCACCTCTGACACGGCGTGAGCTCGCCAGGAATTCGAAGCCCCAAATTCCACGCCTAAAACAGCTTGAAATTCCCGTTGTCGACGCACATCGCCTGGTGCATCAGGACGGCGTTCATGAGTTCGACGGCCAACCGCGACTCCAGAGTCACCCCGGCCCGAACCCCCACACAAGGATCGTGCCGGCCTGACCTCAGCTCGAAGTCAATTTCTTCAAGATTCTTTCGAACGGACTTTTGCGGCAGCGCAATCGTCGATGTCGGCTTGAATCCCACGCGGCAAACCAGCGGCATTCCGGTTGTGATGCCGCCGATCAGCCCACCCTGGTGGTTCGACTGGTAACCGGTGGCACGGATCGGATCGTTGTTCTCGCTTCCTCGGCGTTCGACGACCGCCTGTCCCGAACCGATCTCGCAGGATTGGACGGCATGCAACCCGCCTAGCGCTCCCATCAACCGCAGCTTCAGACTGGCATAGAGAGGCTCTCCTGCAAGCGCCGGGACGTTGAGCGCCATGACTTCAATCGCTGCTCCGATCGAATCCCCTGCCTTGCGGGTTTCCTTGATGAGATCGCCGGCCTGCTTCGCAAATTCGGCGTCCCAGGAATAGAGCTCAGCTGCGTCCATCGTCGCCTGCATTGCGGCAAGCTCGTCAAGCGGAACTCTCTGGTTCGGCGCGCCCCGCATACGTCTTTCGAAGTGGCCTTCCAGTGTCTTGGCAGCCGTGAGGGGACCCACTTGGCAGATTGAAGACAGCACCACGGTTTGAAAGCGCTCGCGCAGGAAGATTCTTGCGATGGAACCAGCAATCACATCGGAGATGGTCGAGCGGTAGCTGGAACGTCCGCCACCGCGTGGGTCAGTGAAGCCTTTCGATTGATGGAACTTGACCAGATCGGTGTGGCCCGGCCTCACCTCGCCTGCGGCGCCGCTGAATTGTTCGTAGTCTTTCGACTTCTTTGCTGCCGATAGCACAAGCGCTCCGATGGGCTCTCCGGTTGTGAAGCCCTCTTCGTAGCTTGACGTGCGGGTCTCTGCTTGGCCAGTTTGCAGGGCAATGTGCGGACCGGCCAGCAGACGAACGACATTCTCCGAGTAAATGCCCGACAAGAGCACGAGTCGATCCTCTTCATGCCGCGGCGTTCCGTGCCGGTTGCTGCCGGGGCGTCGCCGATCGAGGTAGCTTTGGACTTCGTGGCGCGTCAAGCGAAGTCCCGGTGGACAACCAAAAACGATGGTTGTCACCGCGGGCCCATGCGACTCTCCGGCTCCGGCGAACCCAAAAAGCGGTCCTCCTAGGATTTCCATGATTGTTTTCCTAGCCTGCGGTCGTTCGATCCGTCTTCTTTATATCACACCTGGCACAGCCGCACTTTGGACGGCGCAGCCGCAGAGGATCTGGTGAACCTTCCGGTTCCCGCGCGAGGATCGTCATCTCGGCGGCTGGCAAGCCGGGTGGCGCGCCTGTGGGCGCGCATGAATTGAAAGGTGCAAGTCCTTTCCGAGCCAAACGCTTTCCAGCTCGTAACCGAGGGTAACTGCGTCGCCGTGAGGAGGCGTGGAGAGCAACCGGAGACAACGTTTTAGAAGGTCAAACATCCGGAACCGAGATCTGGCAAAAGCTCACCGTATTTCTAGAACAGAAATATCCCATCAGCGGAATCGAGATCGGCATATCGAAGCTGGCCATCGATTCTGGCTATGCCACACAGGACGTTTACGCCTGGGCTCGCAGTCAAAAGGAAACCGGGCGCGTTATCGTCGTCAAAGGCCACGACAGGTTCGCGGCGGCTCCGGTAGGCCAGCCGGGCGCGGTCGACGTGAACCAGGGCGGAAAAAAAATCCCCCGTGGTGTAAAGGTTTGGCCAGTTTCTACCGGAACCCTCAAATCTGAATTGTATGGTTGGCTGTCACTCAATAGGCCGACAATCGAGAGCGGTGAGAATTTCCCAATTGGATATTGTCATCATCCACAGCTTGATGAAGAGTTTTTCAGACAACTGACCGCTGAGCAACTAGTCAAGCGCGTCATGCGGACAGGATACGAAAGGCCAGAATGGCAGAAAACACGAGACCGCAACGAGGCGCTTGATACCTGGATATATGCGCGGGCCGCGTCTATTGTCCTCGGTATTGATCGCTTTTCTGAAAAGCACTGGCAAAAATTAGAACTCGATGTCGGCTACCAGGAGCGGGGAGCCAATCCGTTACAAGTGGAGCGACCCGCCGTAGCCCCCACGCCGCCATCGACTCCGCGGCCATCGATTCAGCCGAGACCTAACCAGCCGGGCCGCCCGGAATACCGAGACGTCGCGCGAAACCAGAATGGCGGCCCGGTCTGGTTCAGCGTTTGGTTCGCCCCTGCTCGGATTCAGAACACGAGACCCAACACCCAGCCGAGCACCAAGAAAAATACGAACAGCGACACGGCGAGCGGCTTCGAAACTTCGCGCCACAGATAAACGCTGGGAATGATGCTGTAGACGCCGAGCGTTATCGCAAACATCATGACGTATCCTGCCGGAACGCCTTGCTGTTGAAGCTGAGCCGCAAACATCACGTCGAGCGCGATCGGCACCGGCATGAATGTGGAGATCAGGCTGGCGAAGGCCATCCGCAACGGCGTCACCTCGGATAGCAGAGATTCCCACGGAATCACGACGAGCAGAGTGGCGGATACGACGCTCGCCAGAAGCATGAGGGTGATCGTCGGCTTGAGCAGCATCCAGACGTGTTTGCCGAAATCCCGCGCCAGTTCGCAGAACACGGCGAGGAATGGCTCCTGGCAATCCTCGGGCGGCGGCGGCTTGATGGCGCAAGCGGCTCCTTCATCGATAGCCAAGAAGACCGGAAGCGGCTTATCGCGCTCCAGCCATCGGATCAACGACGGCACCACGAACAGGATCACGGCCAGCAGGATGGCGTACTTGGCAATGCTCATAGCCAGCGGCAGCGCCATGAAAGTCATCATGACCACCACCGGGTTGAAGTTGGGCGAACTGAACAGGAATCCCAGAGCGACTTCGACGCGCCCGTTTCCGCGAGTGACACCGCAAGCCACAGGGACGGCACAGTTGGCGCAGACGCCACCCGGTACGCCGACCAGCGCGCCCTTGAGGGAGTTCAGGTAGAGGTTTTTGCCGATCTTCAGCGGGTAGTAGCGGAGGACCGTGTGCAGCAGCGCCCCGAACAGCACGCCAAAGGTCATGCCGATCTTCATGCTGTCGAGCCAATTGACCGTTGCCGCGAGGATGCGGAGCCACCAGGGTGCGTCCGCCGCGACCGTCATCAACTGGCTGCTGTACGCCATGCTCGGCAGAGCCTCACCGACGTGAGAAGCCTTGCTGAACAATTGTGGGTAGCGAGAAGCGAACCAGAACACGCCGAGCAAAAGCGCGGCGGCACCGACCATGATGATGGGACGCCAGTGACAGCGCACACGGGCGATGCTGTAACGGGCAGTCGTAGCGCTCATGAGAATCCCTCCTTCGAAGGGGCGTCGGTTTGGTGGGCGAACGATCACAATGAGCCGCGCGCCGCAGCGGCATGATCACACCGACGGTCGGGCGCGTCGGCTCCATTGTGTTGTTATGCAGCCTCCGGCACGTGTCGGGTTCGCGGAACCACCGCAAGGAGGTGGCCTGCCATGATGAGGAACCAGGCGAAATAGATTCCGAAGGAGATGCG
>VFZK01000291.1 GCA_016871215.1 Acidimicrobiia bacterium
GGAATCATCGATTCAATCAAGCCCCACTGAGCCTCGTTGAGGTCACTGGGGTAGCTCTTGCGCTGCGTTTCAATCGGAGTCGACAGGGGAGACCTCGCTGTTGGTCTGGGTTCCCATGTTCTTTTAATGCATCGAATCTCACTTGTCCAGCGGTTTCCGATCTATCATCGGATTTTTAAACACCCTCTGAAGAAGGTAGGCGGTGTAGACGAACACTTCCCGCAGCGAGGCAAGCACCCGCGACCTGAAGTTGGACTCGATGAGGCTGTTCTGAGCGGGCGAGCCGTAAACCGTGAATCGATGATCGCGTAGGATTCGCTTGATGCGGAAGAGGTGGAACCCATCGCTGACGGCGATCACCCGCGTCAAATTCTGCTGTTTGAGAAGCTCCATGCTCCGCTCGAGACTGTCGATTGTGGTCGAACCGCTCGTCTCGGTCATGATGCAGTCGGCCGGGATATTCTGTTTCTCCAAGTAAGATTTCCCGACGCCCGCTTCGGAGAAACGCCTGTCCAGGCCGTACCCGCCAGTGGTGAGGATGCGGCCAGCCAAGTTCCGGCGAAACAGCGTGGCAGCGTGATCCAGCCGAGCCTTAAACACCGGCGAAGGGCGTCCGTTATACTGGGCGGCGCCAAGCACGACAATGACGTCGGCCAATTGAGAGTCGTCGAGCCGGGCTGCGCGCCGGATCAGGACGAAGAGCGTCGCCATGTAGAAGAGAACGGACAGGGGCAGGTAGATGAAGAACAGCTGGAACAGGACGCGCTTGCCACGCGCTTTCATGACGACAAATACGACGAGAGCTGTTCGGCAGAAATGGAGCCTTCCCGCACCAACCGGGCCGGCTCGCGGGTGAGATCGAGCACCGTGGAGGGAGCAGTCCCTTTCGTCTGGCCCTGGTCCAGAACCAGTTCGATCTTGCCGCCCAGTTGTTGAAGCACCTGGTCGGCGGTCGAGCAAGGCGGGTGGCCAGATAGGTTGGCGCTGGTTCCCACAATGGGCAAGTCAATGGCCCCAATCAGCAGGCGCGTAAGAACATGATCGGGAATGCGCACACCCACCGTGCCGGTGCCGCCGGTTACCTTGCGCGGCAACGTCTTGGCTGCGGGCAAAACCAACGTCAGTGGGCCGGGCCAGAAACGTTCGGCAATTTCGTAGAACCGATGCGGAATGTCTTCAGTAATCTTTTCGACCTGGTCGACGGAGTCGACCAGCAGAAGCAAAGGCTTCCAGTCTTGGCGGCCTTTGATCACGAAAATCTGGTCAACGGCTTGGAGGTTGAAAGGATCGGCCGCGAGCGCGTAGTACGTCTCGGTGGGTACCGCGATGACACTGCCTCCAACGATCGCGGCGGAAGCGATTTCCAGCGCTGGCTCGTCTGCGGAGTTCCCGTGGATTTTGAGCCGTTGCGTTAACATCACGCGGCACCGTATCATAACCGTCAAGAGACCGTCAACGCCCGTCCAGAACGGCGGGAGAAGGAATCGCCGAAACCTCGGTAGCAATCTTCACGGGTGCCTGCAATGCCGATTACCTCTGCCTCGAATCCCCGGCTGAAACGATTGCGGGCTGCGTTGCGAGACGGCTCGCCCGACCTGCTCGGCCGCGTCCGGATCGAAGGACCCAAATTGATTCGCGAGGCCATTCGAAGCCGGCTGGTAATCGAGGAGGTCTTCGTCTCCGAGGGTCGCAGGCTCGATCGCGAGGTTTTGGCTCTGCTTCGCCAAATCCCAGGCCAGCCGCAGATTGTGGAGGTTGCTGAGCGGCTGTTTCCGGGCATCGCTGGCACCGAAAATCCGCAAGGCCTATTGGCGCTGGCGGCGCTGCCGGTCGTGCCGGTCGAAACCCTGCTGCAGCGGGCAAGCATGGTGCTGGTTGGCTGCGAACTTCAAGACCCAGGCAACCTGGGAACGCTCGTGCGCTCGGCGGAGGCTTTTGGCGCTCAGGGTGTGCTGTTGACCCGGACTTCCGTGAATCCCTGGAACGAGAAGGCAGTTCGAGCTTCGGCAGGCTCTGTTTTTCGCGTCCCGTGCCTCAGTGGCTTTGAAAGCACGTCACTGCTTCGGCTTCTGGGACAAAACGGATTCAGGATTGTGGCCGCCACGCCTCGCGCGACGACCGACTTTCGTGAGGCCGATTATCGGGATCGGTTTGCGCTGGTCCTGGGCAATGAAGGAAAAGGGTTGAACAAGGAAGTGCTCCGATTCGTTCAGACGCAGATTCACATTCCCATGGCGGACGGGATCGAGTCGCTGAACGTGTCTGTGGCCGCCTCGATCGTTCTGTGCGAAGCGGCTCACCAGCGTCGTAAAGACCGGGAGCAATGAAGCGAAACGGGTCAGCGGCCCGCCAGGATTCAGAGCGATTCCCAAACACCCATGCAGTCGCTCGGAGGCGATCTCATGGAGGGAGGACTTTACTAAGGCAACACAAAGCGATGCGAACGTGCGCGCGAAGGGTGCTTCCGCGAACTCTCGATGGCTGTGCTAAGCTAGCCGCGAGCCCGCTGTGCCATGGAGACTCCCAGGCCCCCAGTTCTGCGATTTGGCCGGCGCCGGAAGAATAGCCGACCTGGACCTGGAGCGCGCGCTGCAGCCACGAGCGAGTTCCGCCATGGCAGATGGTCAGCAGGCCGGGAAGCTATGAAAAATCTGTCGCGGCGCTCGATGAGCGCGCGACCCTGCTGTTGAAGGGAAATGAGATCGGCGGCCGCAGACCACCGCTTGAGCTAATTCGTCACAGTTTCGGGCATCGGCCGGGTGGCTTGACCTGACTGTGGGCAAAGTGCTCGCTGGAGCACCGAACTCAGCTTTCGTCCAACCATTTGACCCAAGCTGCAAAGGAACCGTATGAAATCGACTGCTGGTCTCCTCCTCTTCCTGCTTCTTGTTCCCGGTTTGAGGGCGCAAAACGTTCCGGTTCAGGAGTTTGTGCTCGACAACGGACTTAGGTTGCTGATGGTTCCTCGCAAAGGGGATCCCAATGTGGCTGCAGGCTGGATCGCGAAGGTGGGGTCTGTGAACGAGCGCCCCGGAATTACGGGACTCTCGCACCTGTTTGAGCACATGATGTTCAAAGGGACACACGTCGTCGGGACCAGCAACATCAAGGAAGATCTGAAGCTGATCGACGAGATGGATGCGCTAAAGGCAGAGATTCGCGAGGAAGAACGCCTGCTCATCCAGCGGCAGCGGCTCGGAGAAGTGGAAGACGTTCTCGACCCGAAGAACCGCAGCGCGCGCCACCAGGAGCTGCTGGCGGCGTACGAGAAAATGCTCAAGCGGCAGAAAGACCTGATCGTGAAGGATGAATTCGACCGGATTTACACCACGGCCGGAGCTTCCGGAATGAATGCGGGGACGGCCGAGGATTTCACCGTCTACTTCATCAATGTTCCTGCCAACAAGCTGGAACTCTGGTTTTGGATGGAGTCCGATCGACTGACCAACCCCGTGTTTCGTGAATTCTACTCAGAGCGTGACGTAGTCCGCGAGGAGCGGCGGCTTCGCACGGAGAGCACCCCAACCGGAAAGTTTCAGGAGCAATTCGAATCGATTTTCTGGCAGTCCTCACCCTACGGCTGGCCCGTGGTTGGCTGGCCCAGCGATCTCGATAGCATTACGCGCGAGGAGGCCAAGGCTTACTTCAATATCAACTATGCACCCAACAACCTGACGGCTGCTGTGGTCGGCGATTTTGAGCCGAAGCGAGCAATCGCACTAGCACAGCGCTATTTCTCGCGGCTGAGGCGGGGTCCACAGGATCCGGAGCCCGTCAGAACTCGCGAAATGAAGCAACAAGCCGAAGTCCGGATGACTGCCTACGCCGAGACCAATCCCGAAGCCGTAATCCGGTACCACACGGTGGCCGACGGCCACAAGGATGAGCCTGCCTTGGCGATTCTTGCCGACTTGCTGAATGGCCGCACGGGACGGTTGTACAAGTCGCTGGTGCTCGAGCAAGGCTTGGCCAATGCCGCCTCGGCGACGGTGGAAGGCCGCAAATACGAAGGATCTTTCGAGCTGCGCGGAGTCGCAAAACCGGGGAAAACGCCGGAAGCGGTTGAGGCAGCGATTTACAAAGAGATCGAGAAGTTGAAGACCGAGCCGGTCGGCGAGCGTGAGCTTCAAAAAGTGAAGAACCAAAACGCCGCACAGGATTTTCGGCGCTTGCAAAGCAACTTCAACTTGATGTTGCAACTGCTGATTCGCGATTCGGGCCGAGGCTGGCAGCACATCAATACGGATCCCAGGCTTTTGCAGGCAGTGACGGCTGCCGATATTCAGCGCGTGACCAACACCTATTTCGCACCCGAGAATCGTGTCGTCGCTATTTACTACAGGAAGAAGGCCGCGGCCGACGACTCGAACGATCCTCTTCTCACTCAACTGGACGACCAGGAGAAGCAGCAAGTAGAACAGATGAAGGCCATGACCCGCCAATTGAAGAAGGAGCAATTGCAGCAATTCCTGCAACAGTTAGAGCAGCAGGCAGGCCAGGCGCCGGCCGACAAACAGGACATGATTCAAGCCATGCGCAAAATTCTGGAAACCCGGCTGCGGGAAATCGAGGGAGGAAAATGACGATGGTTCCAGGAGGTTGTATTCGACGATTGACGCTGAAGCTGCTCCTTGGGACCGCGCTCGCTACGGGGCTCTACGGGCAGGCTCCATCCAAAGCCACCGGAGACGGTATTCCTTCGCATCCCCGTGAACTCAAATATCCCAAGCTCACCTACGCTCCGCCCAAGGCATCGACGTATCGGCGGGTCCTCTCCAATGGAGTCATCGCCTTCTTGGCGGAGGACCACGATTTCCCCCTCATCAACGTCTCTGTCCTGATTCGCAACGGCAGCTACTTGGACCCAAAGGGTAAGGAAGGCTTAGCCGCCATGCTGGGAAACCAGCTTCGCGCGGGCGGTACCACTTCGCTGCCTCCCGCGAAGTTCGACGAGGAAGCAGATTTTCTGGCGGCAACCCTTGGCAGCAGCGTGGGGGAGACGCAAGGCAGCGCCAACCTAAACTGTCTGAGCAAGGATATCGACAAGGCGCTGCAGTTGTTCGCGGACATGCTGAAGAATCCTGGGTTTCAGCAGGACCGCATCGATCTTTACAAGAACCAAGTCCTGCAAGCGATGGAGCGGCGCAACGATACAACAGCGGCAATCCATGCCCGGGAATGGGCTCGCCTTTTGCACGGCAGCCAGCACTTCTCGACAATCCCCGCCACGAAAGCATCCATCGCGTCCATCGTTCGCCAAGACCTCATCGAAGCGCACCGCAAATACTATCACCCAGGAGCGTTCATTCTGGCCGTCTCGGGCGATTTCAAAACGGACGAGATGGTGTCGCGCCTCGAGGCGATGTTCCAGGGGTGGCCGACGCTCAAAACGAGCGTGCCGCCGGTACCCAAACCGGCGCATACGCCCCAGCCAAGAGTCTACGTCGTGAACAAGAGCGACGTGAACCAAGGGAGCGTCTCGCTGGGCCACCTCGGGGCGATGCGGGACAATCCCGACTACTACGCGTTGAATGTGATGGATGACATCCTGGGCGGGGGTGGTTTCACCTCGCGGATCACCTCGCGCGTCAGGTCCGACGAGGGCCTTGCCTACAGTGCAGGGTCGAATTTCGGTTTCGGCGTGTACTATGAGGGCGCTTTCCAGGCCAGCTTCCAGTCGAAAAGCGCCACCGTGGCGCAAGCCACCGCCATCGTTTTGGAAGAGATAGAGAAGATTCGCACGCAAAGGGTCACAGCAGCGGAGCTGGAGACCTCGATCAACTCAGCGGTGGAAGTTTTTCCGAGGTACTTTGCCACGGCGGCGGCGATTGCCGGAACGTTTGCCAACGACGAATACACCAAGCGCAAAGCCGATTTCTGGGACACCTACCGGGACCGCATCCGTGCAGTGACTGCGGAGGACGTGCTGCGCGTCGCTAAGAAATACCTGATGCCCGACCAGCTTGTGATTCTGGCCGTTGGAAACGTGGATGACATGCTGAGAGGGAATCCCGACAAGCCTGAGTTCAGCCTGAAGCAATTCTCGAAGACCGGTGCGGTGCAGAGGATTCCATTGCCCGATCCGCTCACGATGGTGTACCCGCCTAACTGACCGAACCACAACACGATCGCGTTTCGTAGCAGAGAGCCTCCGCCCTGTGCAGGTCTGCGGCTTGAGAAGAAGCGGGGTAGAACAGGCCGGAATTCAGGACCATCAAGTCTACTTTAGCCCAAGTTTCCCAGTTGGGAAGAGACGAAGATGGGTGAGCAAGGAGTTGATTCATTTTTCAGGCTGAAGTTTCCGCCACATTTTGACTGTTTTGATGGTCGAAACGATCAGGCCAAAATCGTTGCGGCGCTCTTAGACTCATCTCTCGCAGTAAGATTGCGAGAGCTTGGTCAGGCTGGGAGATCAGTCGCAGACGCAGTTGATGACCCGTGTCGGTCCGCATCAACACGTCCATCGACTTCCACTTGAAAAATTCCTCCAGCACTTTGCGGGGGGAGTTGCCCAATCCGTGTTCGGCCAAGCGCAGCTTTACGGATTTCCAGACTACCAATGAAGATGTGGGCCTGGACGCGATCCTCTTTCTGGTGTCCGACCGGAATCTTGGCCAAGCCGGTTTCCACCCTTACCAGAAACCGTTCGAGAATCGCTTTCTCCTTTTCAATACGAGCCCGGCTCCGGCACAAGATAAAGGTGTCGGCACTGCTGCCGTCGGCCAGCGCACACAACTTGAGGAGACCTAAATAAATAACCTGCACCCACTAGTGTCCAGCTGTTCGAGCCTACAGTGTCTGCAAGTTGTTCATGTCAGTTCAGTAACGGGAGTTTTTGGTAGTGACCGATTTCAATTTTCTTCACTCTTAGGAAGATCCACTCGGGAGTCAGT
>VFZK01000292.1 GCA_016871215.1 Acidimicrobiia bacterium
GGTTTTCCGGAAACCGCCCCGCGGCCAACGCCTCGCAAAGCGCGGTTAGAAGGCGTTGATTTCAGAGGCCAAGAAAACTCTAAGAACCCGTCCCAGCAAGGGCTTCCGAGTTTCGCGACAGAAACTAGCTACTTGCGCAGCGGGATTGCGACTCCACCTTTGGCCTTGCTTTCGTCTGCGGCTTCCATGAAAGCAAACATCTCGAGGGTTTCTTCCGGATCGACCGGGTTGGCGCCTGTCTGGAAAAACCTCACAATCTCCACAAGCAACGAGCGGTAACTGAAAGGCTTCTTCTCGGATTGCAGAATGGCCTTCTCGCCGAAAAGGGTGATGCCATAGTCCTGCTTCCCAGAACGGATGCCGCGGACGACACCTAAGCGGCCATCTTTCCATTTCCCTGTGACGATGTCGGCGCCCTCGGTATGGACGCGTGTGACGCTTTCGCAGCCCCGTCCCATGAGGGTATACAGCATTTCAACTGCATGGATGCCGTACCACATCAGGTCAGGGTGGTGGGGTTCAGTCGGGGCAGGGCCGTAAACGTTCGCACCAAAGACTCTCCCTGCTTCGGGTGCAGACTTCAAGCGCTTCATCTCATCCCAGAAACGCAGGCTGGAGGAGCTGAACCAGGGAACGCCTGCCTCACGGGCCAACCGGGCAATCTCACGAGCGTCGCGATAGCCGGCTGCCAGAGGCTTGTCGATGAACACCGGTTTCTTGGCCGCCAGGACCGGTTTCACCTGTTCCAAGTGAGGCCTGCCATCGACACTCTCGAGAAGGATCGCATCGACCTTGGCGCAGAGGGCTGGAATCGTGTCCACGATCTCGATCTTCCACTTCTCCCGGAGCTCAGCCGTAAACCCCTCGATGCGGTTTCGGCTCGACTCGACGTCAGGGCTGCCTCCCTTGAAGGCTGCGATCACGCGCGCTCCAGGAACGTGTTCGGGATTCGATGGATCGTTCAGCAGTTTCGTGAAGGCAACCACATGGGACGTGTCCAGCCCAATGAGGCCGATTCGAATGGTTCGAGCTGCGTCTTCGGAGAACAACGTCGCGCTGATCGACAGACCGAAGCACGCCAGAAACACCGTTCGTTTGTTCATGAGCAGTCTCCACATCGTTGGGGCTCCAGCGCCGCGCGCTGTTTGCAAACCCAACATTTCCATAAATTTCGTAGACGATCCCCGCAAATACTGTTAGCCTTGCGCTCGGAATTTGCCGAAATGTAGCACGATTTCATCGCGAACGGCGGCGAAGTTCGGCTTGATGCGTTTGGGAGATGGGGGTTCTCTCCCCTGCGACAGCTGGCTGAAGCAGCTCGGAGGCGTGCATGTACACTGACCATATGTTCCAGAACAAAGAGAATGGATCCGTTCGTGGAGTGTTCTCGGGTTCTTCTCTGGCTTCTGGAGCGGCCAACCTCCTTTGGAAGGCATTTCAGAGCGTAAACCGGCGCCTCCCCGAGGGAGAGCTCCCTGCCCCGAAATGGGCTCCTGGCAAAATGCTCAAGAGCTACGAACGCTCTGCACCGACACTGGGTTTTCCACGCGCGACCGACTCGCTTTGCCCAAAGTGCGTGCCTGAAGTCCGAAACTCGATCGTTCGCGGCGAGCGGAACCTCTCCGCGATGATGCACGAGAACCCGGGTGAGATCAAAGCACACATCGTGGAAGAGAACGGCCGCATCCTGATGAGAAAAGTCTGCGAGAAGCACGGCCCGTTCGAGGACGTGCTCTCCACCAGCCCTGACTTTACGCGGCGCATCGAGGGGCTCTTTTTAGGCAGAGACTTTCGATGTGCGGAAGACGCCGAGATCCACCGTCACGGCAACTCGACGATCAAATACGGGCGCGGCGCGGTGCTTACGGTCGACCTGACCAACCGATGCAACATGATGTGCAACCCCTGCTTCATGGACGCCAACCAGGTGGGTTACGTCCACCAGCCGGAGTGGGAAGACATCAAAGCCATTCTGGATCGGGCCATTTCGTTCAAGCCGAAGCGCCAGATCATCATCCTGTTTTCCGGAGGCGAGCCGACCATTTCGCCCCACTTCCTCGAAGCAGTTGCCTACGCCCGCAAGATCGGTTTCTACCGGCTCATGGCTGCCACGAATGGCATTCGGTTCGCGCAGAGTGAGGAGTTCACTCGGCAGGCCTACGAAGCGGGGTTGCACGGCACCTATCTGCAGTTCGACGGCACGACAAACGAGATGAACCAGCATCGGGGTGTCGGCAATCTGTTCGACGTCAAGCTGCAGGCGATCGAGAACATGGCCAAGGTGGGAATGAAGACGACCTTGGTAACCACGATTGTCAACGGCGTGAACAACCAAGGGATCGGTTCGATTGTCGACTTCGCTGCCAGGAATATTGACAAGATTCAAACCATCGCCTTCCAGCCAGTGTCGTTTACCGGGCGCGACGAAGAAGTCGACGACCAGACGCGCTATGTGCAACGGTATACGCTCTCTCAGATGACCGAGGACCTCAGGGAGCAGATGAACGCCGACTGGCAACCCCTGCGGGATTGGTTCCCGCTGTCTTCCTACAGCGCGTTTACCAGCGTGATGGACATGCTGCAAGGAGCCGATGCGCCCTGGGGATGGAGCGCCTGCAATTGCCATCCAAACTGCGGCATTTTCACTTTGCTCGTTGTGAACCGCAAGACCGGTGAGTTCACGCCGCTTTTCAAGTTCTTCGATTATGAGCAGTTCATTCGCGATGTGGCCGTTATTACCGATACGGCGCGTGGCAAGACCTTGACCAGCGCCCAGCTGGCCCTCGCCATCATGAGGAACTATAAGGCAGACAAAGCGCCCAAAGGTTTTCCCATTCAACAGGTGGTGAATCTGTTCAAGCCGAGCTCCACCCGGTCTAACAGTGACCGAAATGACCGGATGAAAACTCGCTCTGACCAGGACGAGTGGCGCGTGCTCTGCGTTGAAGGCATGTGGTTCCAGGACCTTTGGACATACGACTTTCGCCGCACGGAGATGTGCGTCATCCCTTACGGCACGCAGGAGGGCGAGATCTCTTTCTGCGCTTACAACACAGGCGTGGGCTGGCGGCAAATCATCGAAAACATGCACCAGACAGCGACCTTGGCGGAGTGGCACCGGACCGAAGGACGCCATGAGATCTTCGCCAAAGGCCGGTCGGTACAGCTCAAGACCACCGAGCACAACCTAGCGCTTCCCATTATTCAACCGGGTTCTGGCAGCGCAGGTGGATGTTGCAGCAGTAATCCGGGTTTGCTGGACAAGGATCGAGAAATCCTGGCCGCCGCCGAGCTTGGGCAACATTGACCTTCGGGTTTGGCTGTTGCGGCAGCAGGCTAAGCAAGCTGCCGCTTCGCAGGTCTTCGGCTCACGAAAGCGGCTGCCGCACTCCAAGAAAATGTCGAATCCCTCCAGACGCAGGCACTAACCAGCCTGCGTTTTTTGTTGGCCTATGCTGTCGGTTGCTGAACTAGCTAAGTTACTGCAGCTGCCGTTTCAGGGTGAAGGAGCTCAAATCCTGACGCGCGTTTCCAACTGGGAAGATGCCGACGGCTCGTCCTTGATTTTCCTCGACGGAAAAACCACCGCAGGATCAGGTTCCCTGCCAGCCGGTTGCGTTATCGCGACATCTGAAGCAGCCCGCTCCGGATGGACCGCGATTCTGTCGCGGAACCCCAAGTTGGATTTCGCACGAGCCGCCAATCATCTTCTTCCCAGACCTCGGGGCAGTGGAGCGCACCACTCCAGCGCAGTCATCGCCGCAGAGGCAATCGTCGAGCCGGAGGTTGACCTGGCAGCCGGCGTCGTGATCTCTGCGCGAGCTCGTGTCGGACGTGGATCGATACTCCACCCCGGCGTCGTAATCGGCCACGGCTCTATCCTCGGGGAGGGTTGCATCCTGCATCCGCGGGTGGTGCTCTATCCGGGCGCTGAGCTGGGGAATCGTGTTACGGTTCATGCCGGTACGGTCATCGGGGGCGATGGCTTCGGATACGTTTTCGATGGCTGTGCGCAAGTCAAGTTCCCGCAGGTGGGAGGCGTCGTCATCGAAGACGACGTCGAAATTGGCTGCAATGCCACCATCGATCGCGGTTCGCTCGGCACGACTCGAATTGGCGCCGGCGCCAAGATCGACAACCTGGTGCAGATCGCGCACAACGTCCAAATCGGACGCTCCGTGGTCATCGCCGCTCAAACCGGCATTTCAGGCAGCACAGTGATCGAGGACTTCGCCGTCATTGGCGGACAGGTGGGATTCGGCGACCACGCTCGCGTAGAAAGAGGCGCGGTGATTGGCTCGAAGGCGGGCGTGCTGCCAGGAAAGATCGTTCGAAGCGGGCAGGTCTACTGGGGCGTTCCGGTGCGTCCTTTGCGAGAATATAAGAGGCTGAACGCGCTCTTTGGCCAGCTGCCGCAAATGAAGGATCTCCTCGAGAGGCTGCGGGAGCAGGTCCAGCAATTGGCTGAGGAAGTGAAACGGCAGCCTAGAAATAGAGAGTGAGTCGGGAGCCCAGGCATTACCGCTCACGCTTCAAGCCAGAGGAGAGACGATCCCGGTTGTCATTGGTCGTTTCTCATTCGCCTGCGCCTGTTCCGACCGAACGATAGCCTCTGGCCAATCAGCCAGTAGCCTTCCTCGCCGGTCTTCTCTGATGTTCTCCTAACAGGCATGATGCGTCATGTGGTTTTCTCGAATCTGCTTGTCGCTTCCACGCGTTCCTGAGCCCGAATGCATGGAGAGCGGTGAACAAGTCGAAGCTTACAGCTCGGCCGCGGCCCAAGCACATCTGGACCGTTTAGACAACGCCTACGTCGCGCACGTCGTTTCCTTGGGCGTGCGCTCTGGGGTTGCGCTCGACGTGGGCGCCGGTCCCGGGCAGATTCCCATCAAACTGGCACTGCGGTTGCCAGATCTCCAAGTCGTTGGCGTCGACCTTTCCGAAGGCATGCTCGCAAAGGCCCGTTTTGCGGCCGCCGCAGCCGGCGTTGGGAGTCGCGTCCGATTTGAGACCGGAGACGCGAGCCAGTTGCCGTTTTCAGACGGCGCATTCGATCTGGTGATGTGCAATTCTCTGCTTCACCATTCAAGAGATCCGCTGGCGACGCTGAACGAAATGGCCCGCGTCCTTCGTCCTCGAGGTGCGTTGCTGTTGAAGGACCTGCGGAGGCCGTCGGCAGTAGCCTTCAGAATCCATGTTGCCTGGCACGGAAGACACTACCGAGGCTTGATGAAACGGCTCTTTGCCGATTCTGTACGGGCAGCCTATACGCCGGAAGAGCTTGAAGGACTACTGGCACGATCGAAGATCGAGGGAGGCAGAGTGTTTCGGAGGGGCCAGTGCCATATCGGGATCGAGCGCCGTTCGCCGATCGCAGGCTGAACCTACTTCCTTTGAGCCTTGGCCTTTAGTCTGAGCCGGGCTTTCTCTTCTTCAGCCTGCTGGATTTCTTCGCGACGAACTTGCTCGCCCTGCCACTCGCGATGGATTCGGGGATAGAAGCGTTCTGGAAACTCAAGCGCCCAAATTTGTTTGCGGATCACCCAGTTGGCCGGTTCTGACGCGAACGCCTTTTTCCAGGACTGAAGGGTCTGCGGCGACTTGCCCTCCCGGTGGTAGACCACACCCCGTCCAAACAGCGCCCTGGCATTTTTGGGCTGTTGTGCCAACACGGTGTCGTATTCCCTGGCTGCCCTGCGATATTGGCCTGTCTTCACGAGCAGGTCCGCCAACCTCAGCCGTTTTTCCACACCTCGCGTCACCGATTTCAATTGCTGGGACAGATCGGCGATCTCCTTCTTGAAGTTCACCTTGGGCTTCTCAGCAAACCGCAGTGGCTTTTTGCTCCACTTCTCGGTGATCAGGTCTTCGATGATCTTTGCGTTCAAAGTCTCGCGGATATCAAACCCGCCCAATTTGAGGTACCGAACGATTCCTCGCTCGTCGACATAGTATCCATTGGGCACATGATCGAAGCCATACGAATCCCAAAGGCAGTCAACCACATCGACGGCAATGGGAAATGTCACTCCGGATTGCTCGACGAAAGGGCGGACGACGTCAGGCCCCTGGCCATCCATTGCGACCGCGATCAGTTCGAACGGCTCTGCCTGATGCTTCAGGTAAAAACTCTGCCAAGCCGGCAGTTGCTCCCGGCACAATTCCCAGGAAGCCCACACAAAGAGGATCACGCGCTTGCCGCGATAGTCGCTGAGCCGCCACAAACGGCCATCCAAAGTGACAAGAACAATGTCAGGGGCCGGATCCCCGATTTTGACAGCGCGTTTCTCTGGCATCATAACTATGACTCGGGGCAAACGAAGTCTATCGCGGGTTGGAACAGTTAACTGCGAGCATGCCCACCTGATAGTTTGAAGCTCCCAGTCTTGTCAAGAAGGGCCCCGGGTACCCAGGGTCCCGTCAAAGTCTCGTAAGTCGTTGAGTCGAGGTCGAGCCCTTGCTAACGCGCGGGCTACTGATTTGGTCCACGCGGTTGTTCAGTAGCCCGGCGGGAAAGATGGGCAATTGTCTTTGTGGCATCCCGCATTCTTAGACCCACTGCCCCTGCCTCCGCAACCTTTTTCCGGCTCATTCCGTTTTCCTCCCATGGGCCGATTTACCGGGCGAGATCAGGAGGTCTGAAGGTATGAACTGTTGCCAGGTCGCCGAGATCCTGGGCGATGCTCCCCGGACGGTGGCTCACTGGTTGGAGCGTTTCCAGAAGCACGGACTGGTCGGACTCCAGGACGGCGCGCGTAGCGGTCGACCGAGCAAACTAACCGCCGAGCAACTGGCGGACCTACAGAAGGCCGTACGCGGCAAGCCCCGGGACCTGGGTCTGGAGGGCAATCTATGGGACGGCAAAACGATGTCGGCCTACCTGAAACGAA
>VFZK01000293.1 GCA_016871215.1 Acidimicrobiia bacterium
TTATCGCCGACTCAGCAAGGACTACGAGTATTTGCCCGAAACCAGTGAGGCTTTCATCAAGATCGCCATGATTCACCTGATGCTCCGCCGCCTGGCGCAGCATTCAGAGGGTTTTTAAACACCCTCTCAGATCATCTATGACGACCAGCGCACCATTGTGCCCATCTGGCGGCTGAACGACTACACACCGGGTACCCCTGGGGCAGGCAGGTTCCGTGAGACTTTCGAACAGGGGGCACTGCTCTATTGGACGCGCGGGGAGCTATACGGCGGTCCGATCCTCAGTGAAGGAGGCATGCACTGGATGTATTCCGGGTTGGTTGACGGGAACCTTTCACGTAACCAGCAACATCCGCACGATCCCCAGAGTCCTTATTCCCCTCCCGCCGACCTGGTCGATTTCCAACTGCTGAAGATTCATCTTCTCAGCGTGGACAACTGCAGCAACAACTACTTCGACGCCTGGGCTCCTGAGGTGCGCGACCGCTTCGTCTGCCAAACCCTCGCCTACGGCAAGGCGGGTCTCTGGTTTCCCTACACGGGACAAGGACAGGAAACCCAGGCCTCGTCATGCCGCGCCTATTTCGCTTTTCATCTGGCACAGAAGCGCTTCCGTTGTGTGCCGGTCGAAAAGATTCTCTACCACAACGGCGAGAGTCTGGCGGATACCAGCACGATTCTCAGGCAGGGGAAAGAGAGGCTGGGACGCGTGTATGTTCGCTACCAGAACGGGTTCGAGTCCTGGACAAACCTCAACGAGCGCGAACCGTGGAACGTGACCTTAGAAGGCCAGGAGTGGCGTTTGCCCCCTTATGGCTGGATCCAGCAACGCAAAGAAGACTGGGGCACGTTTCGGAACTATTCGGTCATCCTCAGCAGGCGGCGATGCCAGCGAATCGAAGACAAGCAGACGCTGTTAGTCGGAGCTCCCGGCAGCCTTGTCCGATGGGATGACGTAGAGACCGACGGGACGATGCTGTTGCACCGCGAAGAGACCGGTGGCAGCAGAGTGATCAACCTGGACGGATTGACGTTGAAGGTCAAGGCAGCGCAACTGAACTTGAATCCCAAATCGAAGCAGGCGGTGATGCATCTTTACGACCTGGACGGCACGCCCGTCAGAGATGGCGTTGTAGCGATCGAGGACGGCTGGGTCGATCTGTCATTCCTGGATCAAGAACAGTTTGCAAGGCTGTTCCCTTAGCGGCGGACTCGTTGTGCTGGTGACGTTCCTTTTGGCGCCGCAGAGCGGCTCGAAACGCGGGATCTGCCCTACGACTTCAACATCGATTCGTCGATCCAGCCAGGCTTGAAGTGCCGTGGCGACCAATCGGCCGGAACGCTGTCGACCGAGACCAGAGAGCCGTTTTTCTCCAGGTGGGAATAGTAGCCGGCCAGAAAGACTTGAGTCTTTTTGCGAATCGCGTCAAAAGACTGGTAATTGTGTCCTTCGAAAGTGCGCTGGATGTCCAGAAGCTGTGGGGCAAAGTAGAAGTAGTGCGTTTCCAAAGGATCCGGACTGCGATCCATGGTCACTTCTTCCTTTCCCTTGTCGCCGAACACCGATAGCTGCAGGTAGTGGACATCGGTCACAGCTTGCAGTCCGGCCAGGAAAGGAGGCTGGCCATCACGGCCTTTGAAGAGCATGGTCTCTTGCAGGTAAGTGCATTTTCTTTCGTCGTCGGTGAGAACCGATACCTTGTCAACGTCGTAACCCAGCGCTTTCAGAATAAACCATTGGATGTGGAAGTGTGCGGGATACTCGTCGCTCCAGCCAATTCCGGACACGCTCTTGATCGTTCCGACATTTTTGAGGCGATCTTTCAAGTAAGAAGCTTGGTAGTAATGCTCTTGGACACTCGTCGCGATCAACGGAGTGCTGTGCTTGGCGGCCAGGTTTAGAATGAAATCGATGTCGCGAAGGCGGTAGCTAAACGGTCGGCTGAGGTACGTCGGCACTCGCGCTTCTACGTATGGCTTGGCAAGCAGATGTTGCCATGGCACCTCGTAAAGGCCTCCGAACGCGATCCCATCCACCTTCCCAATCATTCCATCGTACTTGTCGACGGCTACGCAGTTGTGCTTGGCAGCGAACTCGCGCGCCAGCTTGGGATTGATGTCCCAGCAGTGCGTGACTTCCATATTGAACAAGCTGCCGCCAAACTTGCCTTTGGCAGAAAGGATGTCGCCCCAGATTCCCCAAAACGTGTATTCGCCGACGTTCATGGCGCCCACTCGGAGCTTTCGAGGCGCCCGGGCGTGCGCCTGCCCGTGAAGGTGGCTGGCACCACTCCCCAGGGCAACGGCGCTCGCAGCTGCGGTAGACAAAAAGGAACGGCGATCGACCATAAGAACTCCTTGATCCCTTTCGGGCGTTTTGCATTGCTCCAGCGAGATGCTGCGAATCGATCCGGTCTTCAGTTTGCCCCGCCACGGCCCTCTCGCATCGGGCAGAGGGACGTTGATGCGCAGTGTCTTAGGGCATATCCCCTCGATCGCGGGCATTATGTCAGACGAGGGATTTCGGGCGCAAAGTCCTTTTCAGGGCGAGATCCAGGAGATCCTGCCCGTCGCGAAGCTGAGCGGCTCCAGCTCGAGAAGCGCATCGGCAAGCTTGAACGCTCGCGAAGAGACGAGAATCCTATCAAAGTCACGTCAATCTTGGAGGCGAGCTCGAGCCCCGGCTGACGCGGGCTGCCGATTTCGCTCAGGCAGCTTTTCAATAGCCGGTCGCAAGTACGGCTTAGAACTGTGACGGCGCGTAGAGAGACTCAATCTGTAGAGATGGCGATGTTGACTTGCTGTGACGGCGAGCATATAAGGTTCCCGATCCTGCCGGAGAACGACCCGGCGATTGAAGCCCTGCCGAAGTTGCAACAGGAGGACACTCATGGAAGGAACGAAGCAACTGATGGAGGAACATCGTATCATCGAGGGCGTCTTGAACGGCCTTGAGACCGCGGCCGCCCGCCTCAGAAGCGGCCTGCCCGTTCGTCCGGGCTTCTTCGTCGACGCTGCGGATTTCATCAAGGGATTCGCCGATGGTTGCCACCATCAAAAAGAAGAAGGCAAGCTCTTCCCAGCTATGGAATCGGCTGGTGTTGCCCGCCAGGGTGGGCCGATTGGCGTCATGCTCGCGGAGCATGACGAAGGCCGGCGCCTGACGCGTGCCATGCGTGAAGCAGCCGAACAGCCTGAAGCCGGCCAAACCCAGGCGAAAGACCCAAATCGTCGCCAGCGCGGAGAGTTTTGTGACGCTGTTGCGCCTGCATATTGCCAAGGAAGACCGCATCCTGTTCCCCATGGCCGAGCAGGTCCTGAATCCGGATCGACAAGAGGAAATCTCAAAGGCAATTGCGCAACTCAGCCGGGAGCAAACCAGCACGGGTGCTTATGACAGATATCTCGCCCTTGCCCAAGCCCTGGACAAGGAGTCGAAGCAGTAGGCGGATTGCAGCCGGTAATGACGGAGCGACTCGAATGGATCACCAGAAACCAGCCGGGTTACGTATGGCTGGTAGCAGCAAGGTTTGGCCCGTGGGTATCAGCCGATGAAGGTTGTGGCAGACGACAAGATCCCCTTTCTCAAAGGTGTATTGGAGCCTTTTGGCGAAGTGGTCTATCTGCCTGGGGGAAAGATCGCCCCGCAGCACGTCCGCGATGCCGACGCGCTGGTCACCAGAACGCGAACGCGTTGCAACGCCGGGCTGCTCGATGGCAGCCGGGTGCGCTTGATCGCCTCAGCGACGATCGGGTTCGACCACATCGACGCTGGCTACTGCAAACGGCGCGGCATTACGTGGACCAACGCAGCTGGTTGCAACGCCGGCTCGGTCGCTCAATGGATCGCTGCAGCGCTGGTATCGCTGGCTCGGCGCTTCGCCTTCGCTCTGGCGGGCAAGACCCTGGGCATCGTCGGTGTGGGGCACGTGGGACGCCGCGTGGATCAGTTGGCCCAGCGTCTCGGAATGCAGGTACTCCGCAACGACCCTCCCAGGATGCGAGCCGAAGGAAGTGCCGGTTTCGTGTCGCTGGACGAGGTTTTGCAATCGGCTGATCTGATCAGCCTGCACGTACCGCTGACTTTCGAGGGGCCTGACCGCACGTTCCACCTCATCGATTCGCCAGCGCTCGGAAAGCTTCGGCCAGGAGCTTGTTTGCTGAACAGTTCTCGCGGCGAAGTAGTCGACTCCAGCGGGCTCAAGGAAGCGCTTGTCTCCGGGAAGCTTCGTAGTGCAGTCCTGGACGTATGGGAAAATGAACCTGAAATCGATACCAGTTTGCTGGCTCTCGTGACGCTGGGGACTCCCCATATTGCAGGATATTCGGTCGACGGCAAGGCCGGTGGCACGGCCATGAGCGTGCAGGCACTGAGCCGCTTTTTCGGCCTAGGACTCGATGGTTGGTATCCCTGCGCCTTGCCGTTGCCCAATCCGTTCGTACTGAACATCGATTGCCAGCGTAAGAGCGTGGAAGAAGTCCTCATGGAAGCGATTCGGGCCACCTATGACATCGAGCAGGACGATCGAAGACTCCGTGCCTCGGTAAGCGACTTTGAGGAACAACGAGGCAATTATCCCGTACGCCGTGAGTTCCTGGCGTATCAGGTACAAGCGATCCAGGCATCGGACGCGGCCAGGCGCGCGCTGCGAGACCTCGGCTTTCAAGTTCTTGGTAGTACCGAAGCACGCTAGTGCCTCTCCGTGGAGCTTCTACGCTCGTCTCCCTATTGAAGGGGGCCGCTGCGCATTTTGCGGCAGGGGGTCCGGATCTGTTAAAGGAGCACTTCCTGTACTACCAACTCTTCCAATAAGGGAGCGCAATTCTATGGCTCAACCTGAAGTGCCGGTTTTCGATTGCAACGCGGCTCTCGGCCGCCTGCACAACCAACGGGTCGCCTATGACACACGGGACGATCTGTTGCGCATGATGTCGGAATCTGGAATCGCCAAGGCTGTCGTCTACAACCCTTATTGCCTCCACTTCGGAACCGTCGAAGGCAACCAGTTTCTACTCGAAGCAATTGGCGGAGACCAACGGCTGATTGCCCAGTTTGTGGTGAACTTCGCGACGGATGAGATCTCTGAAATCGACGCACTTGTGCGGCAGTCAGGTATCCGCAGCCTGCGTGTCGTTCCTGCGACCCATCGCTATCCGCTCGTTCACTGGATTGCCGATCCATGGCTCGAGTGGATGGCGCAGGAAAGAATGGCCCTCTGGATCCCGATGAGTATGCGCGCGGAAGCCGATGCGCGCGACCTCTACGAAACAGCCAAGCGGCACCCGAAGGTTCCCGTCGTCCTGGCGGGCGCTCATTACAACAGCTATCCGGTGGTCTGGCCATTAGTGAAAGCGCTGGATCACCTCTATGTCGACACGTCACGCTTCGACCTGCTGGATGGCATCAACCGGCTTCTGCAACGCGCCGGTCCGCGCCGGATTCTCTTTGGATCCGACTTCCCGGATGTCGATCCCAGACCGTACCTCCACTATCTCCGCCGCTGCGGGCTCTCCAATGCGGATCTCGAAGCGATCTGCGGCGGCAATCTTCAGCGTCTGATCTTCGCAGAGGGGTAATCCATGATCATTGACTTCCACGGACACGTCGGGTCTTTCGACTCGATTGGCGCACGACAAGATGCGGATCGGATACTTCGCGCTATGGACATGGCTCAGGTCGACCTGGCCTGCGTGTTCAACATCGGGCATGGAGATGCCAGCAAAGCGAACCAGTTGACCGCCGAGTTCGTTGCCCAACATCCTGACCGCTTCATCGGTTTTCTTTTTGTCACGCCCCACTATCCGGAAGAGATGGAAGCCGAGATGATCCGAGGGGCCGATGAACTGGGGCTGAAAGGGATCAAGATCTACCCTCCCTACTTCAATCGCTCCGTTGAAGACGCCATCTGGGATCCGATCTTTTCTTTCGCCCACCAGAGAAAGCTGCCTGTCATTTCACACACCGATGGCACGGATCCTATCGTCAACCCGAACAACGGCGAGCCGCAGATGTTTGTGCCCTGGGCCAAAAAATATCCTGGTGCCAACATCGTTTTGGCCCATGCGGGGAACTTCCGCACGGGCAGGCAGAGCTGCGTTCGAGCAGCGCGGTCCTGTCCTAACATCTACATCGAGATCTGCACTTCGTGGAGGCATTTTCGCTCAATAGAAGATCTGGTCGAGGGCGCGGGTGAAGACAGGGTGCTGTATGGCTCTGACCTTCCTCTGATAGATCCCAGAATTCATACGGGACGTGTGCTCACGGCCAACATCAGCGACGACGCCAAACGCAAGATTCTCGGTGACAACGCAGCTCGGCTCTTGCATCTGAGCTAGTGCCAATGAGGGAGGTTACGGGCATGACCTCAAGCGCTCGAATGTCTGCAGAACTCGATTGAACGAGTCGCGGCGGTCCGATCGCCGGCAGTCTGAGAAACTCCGCGAAGCCGCCCAAGGTACCAAGTTGCAGAAGTTCGAGATCTTGTGTTGTAGCCGGGGTCGTCGGCCCCGGCTGACTGTCAGCGATGCCGACTACAGGACCAACTTATGCAAGTTAGCCGGTTATGCGCGATGAAACGAGGATTTTGTTCTTGTGTCGGCGCGACACGGCAGCAGGTAGGGCGGGCTGTCCTCAGCCCGTCGCGAAGTGCCGATGCGTTGGGAAAACGGCGCGGTGAGGACACCGCGCCCTACCTGTCGCAACCCGGATATCAAGGGCGAAGCCCTTGCCTAGTATATCGTTTCAGTGAAACATATCGTTTTATGCGAGCAACGCATCGAACTTTTTCCAGCGATGGACCACCGGCGCCAGGTTGATCTCAGCGATACCTTGGAGGATGCGATCTCTTAACTCTTC
>VFZK01000294.1 GCA_016871215.1 Acidimicrobiia bacterium
CACGGGCACTTTTGCTTGCGAAAAAAGGTAACAGCCAAACGGGAAAAGAAAGAAGACGAGATGATGTTGAGAAAGTACGATTCTGGATGAGGCAACAGTTTCCAGATAGTTCGATTCTTCGGTGAGGCACTACGCAGGGAATAATAATTGACGCCCGACAACACTGATCAGTTCAGACAAACCATATCTTGATTGGAGTTAGGAGGTACGACGATGACCCAAAGCAGCAAGCCTGATCCTCGCCACGCCTTGGTCACGGGAGGAGCCAGTGGGTTTGGTTTGGCCATTGCTCAATCTTTGCTAGCTCAGGGTGCGTATGTAGCAATTGCAGACATCGATGCCGCACGTCTGCAGGAGGCCACTCGAAGTCTAGACAGTGCGAACGTCCTGCCATTGAAGCTCGACGTCACTTCCGTGGATTCCGTGCGTGCGGCTGTGGAGTCGTGTAAGTCGAGATTTGGATGCTTGGACACACTGGTTAATTCTGCCGGTGTGATCCATATTGCTCCACTTGCCGAGATCAGCGAGCGGGACTGGGACCGCGTGCTCGACGTGGATCTGAAAGGAGTTTTCCTCTGCTGCCAGGCAGCGGCCCCCTTCCTGTGCGAAAGTGGAAGAGGACGCATCGTCAACATTGGCTCTGACGCTTCGAAATTGGGTTGCGGGATGATCGTTTCCTATTGCGCAGCCAAGTTCGGAGTCGTTGGTCTCACTAAAGCTCTGGCGGCAGAACTGGCCACTTATCAGGTCACCGTGAACTGCGTCTGCCCAGTGGGCGTATCAACAACGGGTATGGGACAAGATGTCCTCAGTTGGAAGATGCGGAAAGTTGGAGCCAAACTGCAGGACATTCTTGCAGCTACCACGGCGGGTATTCCTCTACAGCGAAATGCGACCACTGAGGACATCGTTAATGCCGCGATGTTTCTTCTGGCGGAGCGGTCCAGTTTTCTGACCGGTGTGGCCCTGGACGTGGATGGTGGCCTGCTCAGCACGATGCCAATGCCTGGTGCCGCGAAATAGCGCCGAGAAGCCTTACATCGGACAACACCATCGATCGATCAAGAACCGGGCACGAATATTCAGCGAGAACTCTAGAGGGCACGATGAACGACCTTGTCTTGAAAGCTGGTGTAGCAAGAATCGAGATCACGCCTCCCGTAGGCTTCAGAATGCAGGGGGCCATGCGGCGGATCGAGCCCTCGGTGGGAATCGAATCGCCATTGTTGGCCACCGCACTAGTGTTAGGTGATGAGAACAGTAAAGTGGTGATCTTTGATTGTGACCTCATTGGGTTCGATTTGCCGCTGGCCAGGGAAATCCGGCAGACCGTTGGCAAGCGGGTGGGAACCCCCCCTAGTCATGTGATTGTTGGATGCACTCACACTCACAACGGTCCCTGCACCTCGCGCGGGAACTTGGGAGGTGTCCACGATGTGGCAGGCAAACCTGAAGAAATTGCTGCGTTGGACGCCTACATTTCAAACCTAGTAGGCCAACTGGCAGGACTGGCCTCCGTTGCAGACAGTCGCCGCCAGCCCGCCCGCGTGGGCGGTGGACGCGGAGAGGCAGCTGTGGCGGTCAATCGCGAAGAGCTTGACACCGACGGGCGCATCCGGGTAGGCCGGAATCCTGCGGGAATCACCGACCACAGTGTCGAGGTGTTTCGGATAGACGATCTCAATGGAAGACCCATTGCCGTGATCACCAACTACGCAGCGCACCCGGTGGTTATGGGCTACCATACCTACCTGCTCAGTGCCGATTACCCGGGCGTTGTGCGGCGTCTCGTGGAGAGTGCGACGGGTGCGACCTGCTTATTCCTCACGGGTGCTGCGGGTAACCAAGCCGCACTGTCATTTCTCCAGAGTGATTGGGGAGAACAGGAACGCATGGGCGGCCAGATTGCTGGCGCAGCAGTACGCGCGTTCTTTGAGATCGAGACGCGCCCCCATGAGGTGATCCGTGAATGTGACGCCTCGCTTTCAAATATTGCCCTGTATCACAAGGAGTTTCGGCAAGGTCCCACCCATCAAGCTTTCAAAGTGGCAAGCCGGGCGGTGAGTGTACCGCTTCAGCCGCTCCCTTCTTTGGCGCAAGCTGAGACTAACGCCGCCGAAGCCAACGCAACGCTCAAAAAGCTCAACCAGGACAAGGCTCCAACCATCAAGACCGCTCCGGCTTCACTGGTTAAACGATGGGCAGAAGGTGTGCTTCAGAAAGTCAAAGCGGGAATGAAACAGGAGACTCTGTCATTCGAAATCGTCGGAGTACGGATTGACAATTGCCTGCTGGTGGCAATGCCGGGTGAACCTTTTGTGGAAATCGGGCTGGGCGTGAAAAGACGAGCCAGTGCTCTTCATACAATCTTCGGCGGTTACTGCAATGGGGTTCTGGCCTACTGGCCATCGGCTGAGACGGTCGCAAAGGGTGGCATGGCCGTAGAAGCATCGGTCAAGACTTACAACATCTCCGCCCCTCCTGTTTCTGAGACTGTGGACATCATTGTCGACAACTTCAGCCAATTGCTTAGTGAACTGGAAGTGTAGGAATGAAACGAGGAAGCCACAGTTCGTCATAGAACTCACGGACTCCGGAGAGATTCGAAATGCTGAATCGGAGGTTGACAGCAGAATTGGTGGGCAGCTACTCGAAACCCAACTGGCTGATACGCCATCACCGCGTCACGACTCCCTACAACGATGATACGTTTTGGCGTCCCGAAACGGCTGTCTTGCGAGAAGCTCAGAATGACGCCACGCTGCTGGCAATTGCTGGCCAGGAGCGCGCCGGTTTTGTCACCGATGGAGAGGAACGCCGGCAACGCTTTGATTCCTGTTTTTTCGCTTTAAGGGGCTAGACACGGTCAACTTGGCGACTTGGATCGTTGACAATCGTGATATGAGCTTTATCGATCTGAGCTCCGATGTGGGAGACCGTTTGGCCAAAGCCCAGGCGCCACGGGTTCCACGCTCTGAGTCCCAAGGTTCAGCAGACCCAATAGGACTGGTACGGCAAAAGCAGTACCTCTTTCGCGATGTTTATCCGCCCACTCCGGACCTTTTGAAGAAGAAGAAAGAGTACGAAGCGAGAACCCGGCAGCAGAAGGGCGAGTAGCCGATAGCGCACGGATGACTCTTCCGCAATGAGCTCTGTTTCGAGCTGCTGAACACACGAAACGAGCAGTAGGCTGAGCTTTGGGGTACGGTAGCAAGCCAGCAGGCCGCCGCACTCCGAGACGTACTGCGTTCGGCGAAACAGAGGTAGGTCGGGATCAGAACGTGAGAGGGAGCGGGGTCGCTCGCTGAATCTCAATTGTTAGAGGCGACCAAGGGCAACAATATGAACCGGCGACTCTTCATTAAGAAATCGGGATTTGCAGGCTGGTCTCTTGCCACGGCTGCTGGGGCTGCGCAGGCGCAGTCGGTTCGTGTCGACGTAGGTCGACCCGGCAGCGAGAGGCCTTTGAGGATCCGGGACCTGAAAATTCACATGCTGAAGCGTCACGATCCGAAGTCCATTTACCCGAGCAACGGTATTCTGCGGATAATCACTGACGAGGGAATTGAAGGCTTGTGCAATGACGTGACCGAAGACATGGCTCGGCTGTTGAAAGGTTCGCTTCGAGAAGTGCTCATCGGCCGGGACGCCATGGAACGTGAGAAGCTTTGGCACGAGATGCTGCATTGGGAACGCTTCAAGTGGCTGCCACGCGGTCTGCGGGGCTCGATTGATATTGCCCTCTGGGACATTGCCGGTAAGAAATTGGGCCAGCCCGTCTGGCGCTTGCTGGGCGCGTGCCGCAATCGCGTGCCGGCTTACAAAACCCAGCCGGGCGCGTTCGGCCCCGAAGGTCAACGAGTGGATCACTTTGTCGATTTCGCGCGGCAGGCCAAGGCAGAAGGCTACTTAGGCTCCAAAGATCACTGCTACGCAGGAGCCAGGTTCATGATCGATCTGGCCAGAGAGTTAAGGGCTGCCGTCGGGCCTAGGTTTCGTCTGATGCACGATGCGGTCCAGCATTATGACGTCGCCGACGCCATCCGCGTCGGCCGCACGCTGGAGAAGTACGAATTCTCATGGCTGGAAGAGCCGCTGCGCGATCAAGACTATGTGGGGCTAAAGAAGGTCTGCGACGCGCTGGATATTCCAGTCGTCGCCGGCGAGTACTTCCCTGCGCAGCTTCACGGATACAGCCAGATGCTGGCTCTGGGAGCAGCGGACGCGATCAAGCCCGGACCTCAGGAAAGCGGCGGGATCACTGAGATGATCAAACTAGCCCATCTCGCAGAAGCGTTTGGGGCGGCAGTTCATGTCAGCACAGGCAGCAACATGTGGGGCTTCACGGCAACTCACGTCAACGGTGGCATCATGAACTCGCCAATCATGGAGGTTCATCCTCCCTTCGAAAAGGGAACCTATCGGGCTGTGAAGAATCCGCTGCGAGTTGAAAAGGGATACGTGACAATGCCCGAGAAACCCGGGCTAGGCGTCGATTTGGATTGGAGCATGATCGAGGCAGACACGGAGGCCGTCGTCTAGGCCGTTTGTGTTGGGACAGCATGCAGACTATGCCTTCTACATCTACCGGCATTGGGAAGACGCTTTCTGCTGGCGTCATCGACAAGGGAGGAAGGGCCTGGTGTGGCCTCCCAACGTTGGTTCCAAGCGCCGCTCCTGAGCAAGATATCCTCTCATGAAATGTAAGCCGTGGCTTGTGACGCTCTTGTTTCTGCTTGCCTCACGGCCGTCTCAGACGACCTCGCGGCACAACATTGTTTTATTCGTGGCGGACGACCATGGGCTGGACGCGGGTTGCTATGGAAACCGAGTTATCAAAACACCGAACCTCGATCGGCTAGCGACCGAAGGGACTCGCTTCACCCATGCCTTTTGCACTACGGCTAGCTGCAGTGCGAGCCGTTCCGTGATTTTGACGGGGCTCCACAATCATCTAAACGGGCAGTACGGACACCAGCACGATTACCACAACTTTCACACCAAGCTTTCGGTTCTTTCACTGCCGGTGCTGCTAGGCAAAGCAGGTTACCGGACGTTGCACATCGGTAAATTCCACGTCCAACCCGAGTCGGTTTACCACTTTGAGACATATTTGAAAGGCAATACAGGAGGCGAACGCAGTCCGGTCTCGATGGCCGAAAAAGCTCGGGAGTTCATTACGGCCAAAGACCCGCGCCCTTTCTTCCTGTATTTCTGCACGGCCGACCCACACCGCGGAGGGGGAGCTGCCAAGCACAAGCCTCACCAGCCAAACCTCTTTGGCAACCAGCAAAACTACGAAGGCGTTCGCGAAGTGAGTTACGACCCGAACGAAGTGATTGTCCCCCGCTTCCTGCCAGACACACCCGAGAGCCGTGCCGAGCTTGCCGAGTACTACCAATCCGTGTCCCGCCTGGACCAAGGCCTAGGCAAGCTGGTCGAGGTCCTCAAAGAAGCGGGCCAATACGACACCACGCTGATCGTTTATGCTTCGGATAACGGCGTCGCATTTCCAGGCGCCAAGACGAATCTGTACGACGCGGGGATGCGCCTGCCCCTGGTTGTGCGGAGCCCGACGCAGACGCGGAGGGGCGTTGTTAATTCGGCAATGATTTCGTGGGTCGACATCGCACCCACACTTCTCGATGTCGCCGGTGTTACTGAAGTAAAGGCTCGTGCAGCGATGAGGGGCACGGACAGAGAAGCTCCCGGCGACAGCCTGAGCGATCGACCGTACGTCTTTCACGGGCGGTCTTTTCTGTCGATCTTGGAGCAGGACAATCCGGCAAATTGGGATGAAGTCTACGGCTCGCACACTTTCCATGAAGTCACGATGTACTATCCGATGCGCGTTATCCGGACACGCAGGTACAAGCTTATTCTCAACCTGGCTCACCCGCTGCCGTTTCCATTTGCCACGGATCTGTTTGATTCAGCCACATGGCAAGGCTTCCTGGCGAGCAGGATGGAGAAGTACGGTGAGCGCCCTGTCTCGGCTTACATCAAACGGCCCCGCTATGAATTGTATGACCTGCGAGGGGACCCACACGAAGTCGTAAACCTGGCTGAGGACCCGAAGTATTCGAAAATTCTTGCGGAGCTAAAGGCGAGGCTGCGAGAGTTTCAGGAGCAAACGCAGGATCCTTGGACTATCAAATACAGCCATGAGTAGAGGGGGTGCGCCACGTGCTGCAAGGCGCCTTTTGACAGTGACAATCGAGATATCGCGCGACCCGGCTCTGGATAAAGCGCCTCTATTCTTCCCCATGTGCCATTCGGCCTACAGAGGAGGACCCGCTGAAGGGAGACTAAGCTGGCCGGCTGAAGGACTTAGCTCGCCCGACTCCGAGTGAATTCTGAGGACAGCGGCTTACACTCATCCTGGTTATACGTACTGGCGCTGGATCCGGTTACCTGTCTCCAGCAAGTCGAGCGAATTTCGAAGACAGGCTCCCGATCCTAGGCATAGAACAGCCCGTCTCTGGAAAGGATGCCTCGGCAAGCCAGGAGCATCGGCCCGCCTGCCGTGGAATCAGCCCCGGCAAAGAGAGATCGGAGAGTCAATGCGCCCGTGTCAGATGGCGTGTGGTAGCTGAGCGATGTGGCTAGGGCTCGGAGATCGTGCTTCGAAGCGCCTTGAACGCAATATGAAAGGGCGCCCCTTCTCTGTGATAGTTTGGAGTTGCTTGAAGACTCTGAACCCACAAAGGAGGAAACGCCCTATGGGACACAAGTATGTTGGTCTGGATGTGCATCAGTCAAGTACGGTAGCAGCTGTGCATGATGAGCAAGGCAAGAGCATGATGGAGTCGATTCTGGCCACTGAAGCCGAAGCGATCCGGGATTTTCTG